>SOJY01000074.1 GCA_004376385.1 Candidatus Bathyarchaeum sp. | reverse complement strand
GTCCACATCCGATGGCATCCCCTTTTCTAACACGTGTCTGGCGGCTTTATAGGCGAGAGTGGCTGCCAGATCCAAGTCTTTCACCGAAACTTTCCGTTTGTCAGCCATCTTCTCGGTGATTTCGGACAGGCAATAGGAAACGGCTATGGCTGGTACGTGGTGGATGGCGGCTTCAAATGTGGCTCCCACTGTACCTGAAGTCAGCAGGTCATCTATTCCAAGGTTTGGACCTATGTTTACTCCAGACACAAGCAAGTCTGGCATACATTTCAGGATTTTGTTAACTGCTATCAGGAAAGAGTCCGCTGGCGTACCTGCCGTGGCGTACGCTCTTGTTCCATCATCAAAACTAGTTTCAGTTACGTTTACTTGACCGATGCTGATGGCTTTTCCGATGCCGCTCTTCTCATCTCCAGGAGTGACAACAATCACATCTCCCAGTTTCTTCAGCTGCTTTACAAGAGCGAATAAACCAATCGATTTGATGCCGTCGTCGTTGATTACTAGGATAGTTGGCAAAGTAATTCCTCAGATTGCATTAGATATGATGTTCCGTTATTTTAGGGTATTCTTGTTCTCAGGAAATGTTTTTGTTTTTTGTTGTACCAAGTTTATTGTGAGGGAATCGGTATGGCGGATGATGGTGAACCAAAAAAAGTTTTGGACTGTTCAGGGCTTTGCTGTTCATTGCCGCTTGTTGAGGCAAGGATGGAATTGGACAAGATGGAGATTGGGCAAACCTTGGAGGTTATAGCGAACTGTCCTTCTGCGGAAGAGAATATGAACATTTTGACCCGCCTAAAAGGCTATGAATTGGTCCGTAAATGGAAAGAAGATGATCAGTTCCATTTTGTAATAAAGAAAGTTATAGTGATTTTTTGGATATTGAGATATTTAGTGGTAGTGTCTAAGCAGTTCATTATATGTAGCTGAGTGGACATATATCGATTTTTGGAACATATTACCGAATGAAATAGGATATATTAAGCAATAAGATATAATATGTTTTAGCGTAGAACAATGGAACAATTGAACATAAAAACAAAAGAGGAAAAAACAATGCGAGTATTCACAACAAATTGGTACCTATACAAAACATATCTACACCCATTTTCCACAAAATCACAAAAAAGAAACTCTGGAACAGAAACAGAGAGTTACGGGACAAAAAAAAGAAAAAAGGATCACAGTCCGAGAATCAAGGCTGAAAAGAGAACAATGGACTTTGAAGAACTTTTGATGGAAGCAATAGATGAAGGGCTCTCTTTGCTCGGAGAATCGTCGAAACAGGTAGTTTATTTTTATTTAGAAAAAACCTTCAAGATGAACAGGCTGGACATTCCATACAGAATTGAAGAGTTCATCGATGCCATCGAAAGAATATTCGGAAACGGATCCAAAATACTTGAGATCCAAATAATGAAATGCCTCTTCAAGAAAGTTGGCTACACAGTCAAACACTATTCAAAACAAAAGAATTTAACATTTACAGAATATATAACAGCGATTAAACTAGAAAAACAGAATCGTGAAAACATCAACGAACAACAGCCAAACTAAAAGCGCAAGCAGAATTGAAAAAAGACAACCCATATACGAAAACGTCAGGGAAAAATCAAAAGCCGTCAAACAGAAAAAATTTGAAATACATATTTTATTTACAATAACTTTATATTATATGCTGCTTTTTGTCGCTCATGATGGATGGTGAGGGGACGCAGAGAAAATACCCCTATTCTCCATTCGCCAAGAGATATACCCTCTCCTTGAGCGATCGACGGTGCATATGCGCGCATGCATCAAGTCCCCCATCCTCCTTTTAATTCTAGTTTAATATCACACCCAAAAAGGAAGGAGAACGGTTCTTAAAAATTAAAGAACGTCAGAGGATGGCGGTTCTCCGTATTTTGAAGGCTTTGAACTCTCCGGTGTATTCTTTCCATTGCACGTCTATTTTTGTAACTCGGGCGTCTGGAGGCCCACTTTTGCAAAAGTCAATCAGCCGTTCCACATTTTCTCGCTCCCCCTCAAAGATTGCTTCAACTCTACCGTCAGATGTGTTTCGAACCCAACCTACAATGTTCTGTTTCATGGCTTCGTAACGGGTCTCCATCCTAAAGAAGATGCCTTGGACCCTCCCGCTTACGAAGACATGGGCTCTAACATTCATGTTTTCTCATCGACCAGCAGCTATCTACACAATAGTTGACAAGTGGAATGAGAAGATCAAAAGGTTGGATAAAACGTATTTTTTGGTTAAGGTGCTCGTTTGAAGCTGATGGATTGCCCTGATAGGTCTAGCTCGTAGAGCTGATTTACATCGAAGTTGATGCCAAGCTTTTCATATTCGTTCTCAGTGAGAAACAAGATCATTTTCGGGAGAGCAAACTGTGTTCTTTGTGTAGCAAGTACTGGAAGCTGCTGCTGCAGAGTCCTCATAACTTCTTGAACCATTCGTGCCTCTTCTGTTGCAGGTCTAACAGCGAACCTAGGAATCACCCGATCCTCAATCAGCTCGATACGCTTACCAAGGTTACCTTCAGGATCCTTTATAGATTCAATCTTCTGAACCCTGACGCGTGTCACATAAATCACTCCAGCTAACCAATAGACGCCCAGAAGCCTTTATACATTTCTTAACTAGAAGACACTCACTCCATCTCAATGGTTGCAGGAGGCTTCGTTGTCACATCGTAGTATACGCTGGAAACATTGGGACAGTTCTCCAGAATCGTCTCAGCCGTTTCAGAGAGAGTCGTCCAAGGAATCTGAGATACTTCAGCAGTCAAGAAGTCGCGGGTTTGGATAGCTCGAAGAGAAATCACATAGGGTTGTTTCTCGGATGTCTCTTTAATGGTGTACAATATTCTTGTGAATTGGGGATTTTCTGTTATAATCTTTATTTGAAGAGTTACCAGATCCTTGATTGGCGCTTGATGAACTTGACGGTCAGGAGTTCGAGCAGTAATAGCAGCAATCTCTCCGTAGCGTCGTTTGCCTCCCTCCACGCCAGTAGCCTTGTCCTCAAACACCTTCACATGGAGATGCCGTTTTGGAACCCTAAGGAATCTAGTCGCCACTTCCTGTATGTGTACTAAAAAGTGGTCTGGCGGCTTTTCCACGTTGTCAATAATAGCCGCGAAGTACTGGCTGGGACTATGTCTGGCAAATTTTTGTTCAGCTATGGCGGTGGCTTTCTTAAGTGTCTCCAGCTTGTCTTTCCTGATTTCTCCAACTACCCGTACAGATAGTCCAGGACCGGGAAAAGGCTGCCTTTCAGAGAGGGCTTCGGGAATTTTCAAGTATCTAGCTACCTTTCGGACTTCCTCCTTATAGAGAGAGACAACAGGTTCTATGACTTGGAATCCGTAGAGTTCTTTGGGGCTTATTCCTATCTGAGCTAAGACGTTGTGTTGAGTTTTGACGCCTCCCTTTGTTTCAACGATGTCCGCTTGGATAGTTCCCTGAACCAAAAATCGACAGTCCTCATTTTCAGCGGTTTCGCTCAAGACCCTGTAGAAGGTTTCTCTGAACTTTTTACGCTTCTCTTCAGCATCACGTAGCCCTTTCATTTCTCTTAAGAAACGTTCCTGAACCTTCAGCACTTTCATCGGCAAGTTCAGGGGAGGCAGAGACAAGATATGTGCAACTCTTTCAGGTTCTCCTTCTCGCATGAAGGCTGTGTCAATGATAACGCAGAGAAGATTCTCTCCCATGGCACGGTGGCTGAGTACAGCGCATGTTGTGCTGTCTACGCCGCCTGAAACTGCTATGAGGGCTTGTTCTCCTCCGACAGCTTTCTTGATGGCTTTTGTCTGCTGTTCCACAAAGCTTTCCGGATCAAATTCCTTCAAGTTTCTGCACCCCCCTCTGATATTAGTTGCTGTGCCATTTTTTCTGTTATGTACATACCCATTTGGGGCATTCTTTCTTTTCCGATGATTTGCGCCATTGCTTTTGTTGTGACGGGGTTTGGGAGTTCCTTTAGGTTTCTGAATCGGATGAAGGTGGCTTTTTTTCTTCCCTGCAGAAAATCTTGATATTCGTCATATGAGCTTAGCAAAGATTCGTGTCCAAGAGATTCCCAGAGGTCTTTGGCGTCTCCGGTGACTCGTTCAATAAAATCTGCATACCCTTGGATGTCTTTTCGGGGATGCGTCACGTAGAAGAATAGTTGCTTCGCGTTTTTGGGACCCACTATGCCTCTGCGAACAAAGGCGTGGACAGGTTTGTCTGCTCGGTTTTGGCTGCACATTCGTTTCCAAAATTTTTCTAGACTCAAGACAACGAAAGCGTAACGTTTCAACTTTCTTCACGTCCTGTCTGAATTTGTTGTGTATTATTTACGTTCTTTATCCTTATAAGCAAAACAGACCGAGAAGAATAGAAAGGATATCTTGATTTCAAACCAGTGTTGTTTTCACATTTTTTATAACTTCGTGCGATAGGCTGTCATTGACGTCTTTGTCAGTTCAGGATGAAACAGATATATATTATGTGGCTGATTGCAAACAGGTAAGGATTTAGAGAAAAACATAAAATACTGATTTGAGGATTGCATTGGTATGGAATGTCCAAGATGCGGAACCGAGATGATTGCGCGAAAACTAAAGGGAAAAAAGCAAGTGTTCTTTTCGTGCCCAAGCTGTCACTATAACCGCACATCAAGGACATAGCAGATCAGTTACTCTGATTGTTGCTCGTTAGGGTTTTTTGTGGTTCCTGAACTTCCTTTTGGCACTATTGCGGGTTTCCTTAGCAGGGTTACAGCTTTAATAGGATATGCAGGAGTCAAACGTTTTCGACATAATTCTCGAAGTTAATCTGCACGACCTAAGGCTAGAACAGTCTGGTGATTAGCAGGTTCAAATAGGTTATAACAACGAAAGTTACTGCGGGTTTGTGCAAGGTAAACTCTATTAAGGATATAGTTGCATATTAGCTCGTTAACATGTTAGGTACTAAGGTGGAACGTGAATGAAGCTTGTAACGGTTCTTCTTCCAGAAGCTTATTTGACAGGACTTGACGAACTAGTGAGGTCAGGAATGTATCCGAGCCGAAGCGCCGCCATTCGCGCAGCTGTAAGAGACATGCTGAAGAAAGAATTATGGGCTAAACGCTAATAGAAAAAACTTCGAGATTTTTGTGGCGAATACGGTTTTTCCTGAAAAAGTACTGTTTTCAACAATCTTCTTTTATTAGTCTCCTAATATGTAAGCAAATTCTAAAAGTGGTTGCATCATATTTTGT
>SOJY01000050.1 GCA_004376385.1 Candidatus Bathyarchaeum sp. | reverse complement strand
TAATTCACAGATTGTGGGACCTATTCCCTCCTCTTCATTAATAGCTGCAATAACAACTGCGAGAGGGGATAAACTCAACTTATCATGATCTCCAAAAAACTGCTATAACTACCTATTAAAAATCTTCATTAATCTAGGCTAATATTTCTTGTTGAACAGCTTCCTGTTCACTTTTATCTTTTAGTATTATTTTTTGAAATATTAATTGTTGTTTTGATATGTCTATTTGCAATGTTTTTTGAGAGCCAACATAAGATAAGATCCAGCCTATCATCCAAAAAAGACTAATTATGGGTAAAATAACTACGGAAATTAGCCGACGCCTTAAACCTTTATTATATGAATTTTTCATGGACTCCATCAAACTATTGTTAATTTGGAAAGTAAGTAATGATCCAGTGAACTGGGGTTACTTGCAGCCCGTTCACTTCATTCCCTTGCCTTGATTGAAGCTAGTTATTCAAAAAAAGTCTTATATGTAATATTAACAATATTGAAACATCTGAAGATATACAAAGAAAATATGGACAGTTCAAAAGCAAAAGGCACCTTTATCTAGATGTGTTAAAATGATCAATTCTTAGTTCATTTATTCGCATAAACTAGGCAATAGATAAATTGATCCGCGCGCAAGTGTTTGGGTTTGGGGGTTAAAATTTAATCCCAACCCACTCATGCAACAAGCCATTATCCCAGAGTTTCCATCATGGATTATTCTGCCATTACTTCTGACTATGACATTAGTATTGTTAATCTACAGAAAAAATATGAGAAAAGAGGTTAATTTTGGAAATTACCTGTAACAGCACCATCCCCCCTTCTTTTCGTCGCCGTTGTCCTCAAGTTTTCCCACGAATCTCGATTCATCGAGATGAGACTGAGCTAAATTCAACTTCATAATTAGCCCCTAAATTATAGACGTAAGGACTCAGCTGGAAAAACTTGCCCATCCCGCAGGCAACCTTTACGGGTTGCTCTGCTTAGAAATTACCTCACGAAAAAAGGACCGGGCTTATCAAGGTTGGATCCTCTTTGATCACTTCGATATTACTTTTTAGCATCTCTTTCTTTTGTATCATTTGCCATAGATAACCCCCTATAATTGCCAATACTATTCCCAATAAAACCAATACTATTCCTAAAGCTTGATACGGATATCCAAGTGATACTGGAATAGTACCCGCCCCATAAGGAAGAACCTGAGTTATTACTTTTCAGATAACGTGAATATTAAACCGAAAAACAAAAGAATAATTCCGAAAACTACAATTAATAATCCTATTCCACTCTTGTCATTATTAGCCATTTTTCCCCTCTCCTTCAGAAAGTTTCTCTTTTTAGACTTTTATGTCTAACTGTAGGTTTGCACTTAATTCTAACTTTGCGCGCACTTCTACGACTTGATAAAGACTAAGCATAACTCAAACCACAAAACACAACAAATCTAAACTTTGATATGTGCATATATCGTTTTCTGACATATATCGCTGGGAAGAATTCCTCTTATATTAATCCTTGTTTCTTCTGTCTTAATTGATGTTACAATATGGCTTTGCACTTTGCTTTCTGGAAAAAACAGAAAATGGGGAAGTTAATAGGCGATTATGTTAGTGATAGAGTGAAAGAAAAAAGAGCTTTCCAAGAACAGCTGAAGAGGATTTATGCTCAGTTGCAGGACAAGACAATTGACCAACAACTATATGATCGATTGAGAGACATCCTTGAAGTTAAATTTATTCAGCAACGTGAAGATGCACTCACAAACATACAAAACAATTTAGAAGAGAGTTCTGGAGTAGAGACTCACAAAATGTTTACTTTGAAGGAACTGAGTGAAAAGATCGAAATGTTGGAAGATGAGAAGACTCAAGTTCTAGAAGATGTAAAGGCGCTCAGAAAAGAGGCAGAGGAAAAAGCTATCTGGCTAGAATGTGAAGTGGTTGTGCTTCGAGAAGAGGCTGAATCGCTGAGGAAAATGCTTAAGACCTTTTAGCTATTTGACCGCTGTTTTATTTTTTGAAGAAAGCAGCGCGCGCATGTAAGCGCTTTCGTGGTAATACAACTGAACCATGAAAAATCTTAAATGTTTATGAGTTGAGTTTCGTTTATGGGGGGCCTTGTTCAATAAACTTACTTTACTTTCAGCTTTATTATTACTGGCGTTAGGGGGATACTTACTTTTTGTATCTTATCAAGCGCCAAGCTTCTACATTTTCGGAGATGTAGAAGCAATGGCATTGCTTCTTTTTCTAGTAAGCGGAATCCTAATTACTATTTGGATAGTATTACAATTAATGAGCAAAAAGCTGGTACAAATCTAAATTCTCGGAAAAAATTATCAAAAATCGTTGAAAGTTAACAAAAAAAGAGGGGAAGTTAATGTCCAGTGTAGGCTTTGAACTCTTCCATTAAACCATACTCTGTTTTGATTGTTTTGGCATCGCCGAAAACTTCTGCTTCAATATCCGCAGCTACCGTGTCAGTTAAGCAGTTCTGGAGGTACTCATTCAGGTCTTTGCTTTTTTGATATGTTAAGAGTACCCAAACTGGTTAGCTAAAGACCCCTGTTTGGAACCTTTAAAATTTTACTACCAGTTAGGGGGAGGGTACTCTCGCATCATATTTAGTGTAATAGTTTTGTTTAACCTTTGTTACTACTTGGTGGGATATTTCGTGGCATTAGTAACGGCAATTGTTACTTAATTTATATAAAATCAAAGGGGAAAACGTATTTTTGGAAGTAGTCACTGAAAATGCTACTTTTATCTCAAGTAAAAGGAAAAAATACGATAAATCACAGTCAAACCGTTAGTAACTGCTTTTCTGGTATCGACTATACAATTCCATACACGCCAAAACAATCGCACAGCAAACAGCCATGGGAATCATGTTTTCCTTTGCACGTTTAATGAACAAGTCGCTCTCTAGTTCTTCCGGCGACTTGATTCCTTGAGATATTTCTGTCTCTTCAATCAGATCGGAGAAGTCAAAGAAACACTTGGACACAAAGACATCAACAACACCTTAATCTACATACACCTAGAAGCTGCCATCTTCAAAACAGTAAACGATACATTCACCGTTAGAACAGCTACGACATTAAAGGAAGCAGAACAATTGCTAGAAGTCGGCTTTGAATACGTCACAGAGATAGACAATGTTAAGCTCTTCAGAAAACGGAAATAGACTGACGATACACTGAAATAGAGCGCAGATACCTTTAAATCGTCAAGCCAAAATCTATAAACGATACAAAACAAAAATGGACGAGATGATTCATATGAGCGAAATGGCCACCCAAATCTTGGAAGAGAGCCTCGGAAAAATAGTTCTTGTACGATTGAGAGGCGGAAAGAAGCTACGGGGAAAACTCAAAGGCTTCGATCAGCACCTCAACTTGGTATTAGGTGAAACAGACGACACCACAGACGTAGAAAACGTAAAGAAACTTGGCGACATCATAGTCCGTGGCGACAACGTAGTAATAATTTCTCCTCCCCCCCGGTGACATCAATTGGGAAAAACAAGCAAGGGCACATCATCCTTTGGTAGACGCGCCCACAAGACTCTTCACATCCGATGTAGACGCTGCGGCAGAAGAGCATATAATGTGAAACAGAAAAAGTGCTCAGCATGCGGATACGGAGAGTCAACAAAAATAAGAAAATATTCGTGGCAGACCAAGACCCTAAACAGGGCAAGACTCCTCTAATCTGCCGCCTATTCTAGATTTTTTATTTTATTTTTTTTAAAAAAAAGAAAGAAAAAATACGAAGAAGGGTTACTTCTTCGTAATTCTTTGGAATTCTTCGAATGCCCTTTTTGCCTCTTCTACAGAAGCCTTGTCCTCTAAAGTAGAGATGTCGCCTATCGACTGTCCAGAAACGAGTGCTTTTAGTACTCTTCGCATGATTTTGCCGCTTCTGGTCTTCGGAAGTTTTGCAACAAAGTATATGTTTTCAGGCGTTGCGAGTGGACCAACAGTTTTTCTCATGTGGTTTCTCAATTCTTTTTCGAGTTCTTTGCTTGGATTATTTCCTTGCTTTAGGACAGCGAAGACCACGATTGTTTCTCCTTTGATTTCGTGAGGTTTGCTGGTTACTGCTGCTTCTGCTACTGCCGGATGTGAAACCATTGAGCTTTCAAGTTCCACAGTTCCTAGTCTGTGACCTGCAACTTTCAGTACTTCGTCTGCTCTGCCTAGAAGCCATAGGTATCCGTCTTTGTCTTTCATGCAGTAGTCTCCTGCATAGTAGGCGCCTGGGAATCTGGTCCAGTAAGTTTTCTTAAAGCGTTCAGGGTCCTTATACACTGTTAGAGCCATTCCAGGCCACGGCTTCTTGATTATAAGGTAGCCTCTTACTCCTGCAGGTACTGGTTTTCCGTTTTCATCTACTACGTCAACGTCGATGCCGGGTAGCGGGTATGTTGCGGAGCCGGGCTTCAGAGGAACTAATCCTATTCCAGGCGCTGGTGAGATCATTATTCCTCCGGTTTCTGTTTGCCACCATGTGTCTACGATTGGGCATCGTTCTCCGCCTATGGTTTTGAAGTACCACATCCAAGCTTCTGGGTTTATTGGCTCTCCAACGCTTCCTAGAATGGATAGGCTGCTTAGGTCATGTTTTTTGACCCATTCGTCGCCGAGGCTCATGAACATTCTGATTGCTGTGGGCGAGGTGTAGAGTGTTGTTATTTTGTATTCTTCAATTATCTTCCACCATCTGTCGGGTGTCGGATAGTCTGGTGCGCCTTCATACATGACTATTGATGCGCCATGTAGCAAGGGTGCATAGACGATGAAGCTGTGTCCGGTGACCCATCCTATGTCGGCGTTGCACCAGTATACGCTGTCTTCTTGTATGTTAAAAACCGATTTGTAGACGGAGTTAATGTAAACCAAGTAGCCTCCTGTGCTGTGAACTATACCTTTTGGTTTTCCTGTGGTTCCAGAAGTGTAAAGAATGAAAAGTGGATGAGTGCTCTCAACATGTAGCGGAGGTACAGGTTTTTCTGTGTGTTTCACGGCATCGTGATACCAGAGGTCTCTTCCTTCCTTCATTGTGACCTCGTGACCCGTTCTCTTTACAACTAATACATGCTTCACTGACGGCGTGTTTTCCACTGCTTCGTCAACTATATCTTTTAGTTTGATGATTTTTCCTCTTCTGACGCTGCCGTCTGCTGTTATGACAACGTTAGCTTCAGTGGGGTTTATTCGGGCAGCCAGGGATTGTGCACTGAATCCTGAAAAGACGAC
>SOJY01000005.1 GCA_004376385.1 Candidatus Bathyarchaeum sp. | reverse complement strand
TTCTTTTACCCCGCAAAAAAGCACGCTTGCAGTATTCGCCACAGAAATAGTAGGTGCGTCCCCTAACTTCAGCCTTGAATTCTTCTTTCGTTTTAATTAAAGGCAATCCACAAACAGGGTCTCTAATCATAACAAAAAACCTCTCGACGCGCACCTACACTCCGTAATTGTTGTTCGGCACCATTATTAGTTTTCATTTTGGATTTAATCCAACAGAAATTCCGTCAGTAATTTTTTTCAGCTGCTTTATTCTTTTTGCAGTTGCGGCAAGAACTTTCTTACGTAGAGCTTCTGCTTTCAACCTTTTGTTCAACTTGATCGCAACTATTTCATCGGCTAGCTTGTCATCTCCAACAACTTGTCGTATCCAACGTTCAAAATCTCCTTTTTCCGTATGAAACCGAATAGAGCGCGCATCAACTGTCTTTAGTGTTGAAGCAAATTCGCCTAAGCTGTGAACCGTTAAACCAGATGGACGAGCAAAATCGTAAGAGAACGCAAATCCCATCCCAGCGGGAAGTCGCCTCAGAAGCCTTTTTGCTGCAAGCTCCGGCTTTTCTAGTTCTAAATGGATTCTAGCTTCAAGGTCGGAAAGGATTCTTGAATAGACCGCAAAGGCTTCTACGGGGCTACCCATGGAACTGAAGTAGTTGTGTACATCTCCGGGTCCACCTCCTTTCATGCTGAGGTAATAGAGGTGATCACTGAGTTGGAGGTAACGCCACAACCGAATCAAGTCTTTGTCGCCTATTCCCTTCACTAACTGTTCCAGTTCCTTTAGAGAGTCGTAGCAGATGTTCTGCATGGGATTGCCAATCCATGCGCTGGGGTCTCGTTCAATGTCTGCCCATGAGACTGTGTTGTATTCGTGAACGTCGATTTCGTCGACTGGAGTGTGCCGCTCAATGACTTCAGAGGGAGTTCGCCAATTCAGGTGATGCCATTTATTCACTTCGCTTGGTAGTGCTTTTAGGAATTCGTGGATTCCGCTTTCTGGCCAGTGGTGCTCCCCAAAGGTTTCGTAGTCAATAAAGAGTACGATCACCTGTCCTTGGGTTCCGGCTAACCATCGGGCATATTTTGTTGCGTCTAGAGGATATTCGTTCCATTCGGTTGATGAGAAACGGAATCCTATGTCGTCGGAGAGGCGGTAATTGCGGAGTAACACGCGCAGGTTAGAGTCTTTGGCTTTGTAAACATAATTGGGGCTTCGTCCCAAGAGAGTTTTATCGATGCCTTCGGTGACGGTGCCCTTGTAGCCCAGTCCTTCTATGGTCTTAGCTATGGCGTTGTTGTATAGCAGTTCAGTGTTTTCGATAAATTTTGGCTCATAATCGAGGAGGTCCTTCATGAGTTGCCGATGCATTTTCACCTGTTCCATAAACTCTGAACGGTCCGCCCCATAGAGGCTGGCTAGGGAGTGGTAATAGGTTTCTTCCATGAATTCGACGCATCCAGTTTCGGCGAGCTGCTTAAAGGACTCGATGAGGTCGGGGTTCCACAGTTCACATTGCTCAAGAAAGACGCCTGATATGCCATAAGCTAGCTTGAACGGTTTGCCTGCGCTTTTGCTTTTGTCGATCTGTTCCAATATTATGTTGTTTGCTGGAAAGTAGCATTTTCTTGCGGCTCTCTCGAAAACGTAACGGTTGAGCCCATTGTCAAAATAGAGGTCAAAAAGGTCCTTCTTTGTAACTTTACCTTTAGATAACAGGTCTGAGTGAAAAATTCGGTTCAGCCTGAAGGGTTGATGAACCTCAAACATTAAACAAACATCTGTCATGGTTGACCACTAAGCTGAAAGGACACAGGCTCCCGAAAACAGACTACTATTTCGTTCCTTTTTATAATTTCTCTTATCCACCAATATTTTTTCATTTTTACTATTTTTCGTAGTTGCTTCAACAAGGAACTGGAAATATAAAAGACAGCAGTTTTTGTTATTGCTTGCTTTTTCATAAAAAAGCCTGTTTTCAACAATCAACTGTTATTAGTCTCCTAATATGCGACAAGAACGCTTCAATATGGTGATTGAATTGGGTTTTGGGTTAAATTTTAAATTCTCTACTGTTTTAGCAGATGTGCGCATCCGAATATGTTCAGTGTTTTAGAAGTTATCCCAAATTTATAAAAACTAAAAGAGAGTATTCATGATAAAAAGGTAAGGGAGTCAAACTGCTCGTGAATAAGATACTTATTATAGGATCGGTATCTCACGAGGAAGCAGACAATATTGAATGGACACAACCTTTTTGTGATCTAGAAAAATATGATTGCCTGATAATTGACCTGACTTCATTTCCAAAAGATTATCCGCGAACACTCTTCACGAACATAGGCATACTGAAAAGAACGTCTCGCCTTTTCATCCGAGACAACAAAGAAATCTTCTGCATCATGGAAAAACCCTTCAAAATTTTGTTTAAAGAAATCCCCCTAAACTACTCATGGATACCTTTTCCACAAAAACTGACAGTTAACCCGATGCTGCTAGGAAAGACAATAAACAGCACAGATGAAAGATTCGCAGATTACCTAGAAAATGTCGAAAAATGGGATAACGAACTGTTCTGGCAAAACACAGACAACATAAGTTTTGAGGCTATTGCAGTTAACAAATCCCAGAACCCAATAGCCGCTACAGTAACAATGGGCAATAGAGGAAAAATCCATTTCTTGCCAAAAACAACAAAAATAAGCTATTCTAAGGCAATAAAACTGTTGATAGATTTAGCCACTAAAGAAGAAAAAGAAGAATATCCATGGTTATACTCAATAGAAAGCCCAGAAATTAGCCAAAATGAAAAACTGGGGAATAAATGCAGTATAACCTTTGAAAATTACCGCAACCTGTTCTCAGTAGACTACAAAAAAATCACAAAAGCAGTTTATCTAATCTTAGAAGATTTGGGCATAACAACTACTCAAACTACCGAATTTGACCTAACCAACTTGAAAAGCAGCATATCTGTTCAAATAATTACAACAAAAGGAAAAGTTGAAGCACAAAACACCAAAATCAACAAAGTAGCAAGATTCATTGAAAAACAAAGAAACAAAGGAAAAATCATAGTCGTAGCAAACACATACAAAGAGTTACCAATCAAAAACCGGACAAACAAAGAGCACCTCGATCTTGCAATGAAACTTTTTTTCGAAACAAACAATACACTATTTTTGACAACCTTGAGCTTATACAATCTCTACAAAAAAGTCATTACAGGTCAAATCAGCGTCCACGAAGCATCTTCACTAATTCAAAACCAAAGCGGCGAAATAGAAATATGACATACAATCTGGTTGTATGTCTCCAACGTTGCGGTAATCATTTTCCTATTCTATTTTTAGTTTACAGCCATCTTTTTGTTTTAAGACTAAATAATATTCCACAAGCAAATGCGAAGATCACAGCAGCTATAGTTTCATGATGTAAGAATTGAGTAAGGTCAAACCATCCACCACTGGTAGTTAGCTTCTGCTGAACTAACACTAGGAATGCAGAAAAAAAGAGTACAATAATCAGAATTTTTTGTAGGGGCAACTTCATCTTCCAGAATAAAAATATCTATTGATAATATATTAGTTGTGCGTGCGGGTTTTACACGTGAGAGAGAATATAGAATATGTCTCCAGAGTTGCGGTGAATTCTTAATTACTGATAGTCAAGGGTCTGCAAGACTTCTTTCTCATGTGGAGGTCTATTCAAGGTTATGTCCTCAACGTATGCCCGTAATGGCTCTGCTACGCTCCAAGCCTGAGCAATACAACCTCTGGGACTGTGAGGCGCATCGCCATCAAATATTTCGCTGAGTGTTCCTAATCCAGCCTGCGATAGTTGCACTCTGAAAAGGGGCTGCAAGAAGTTCTTGAAAGCAAATTTCCGCCAAGATTCTTCATGACTTTTTGTCTTCAAGAATGCAGTAGTGAAGGGACCTAGAAGCCACGCCCAGACAGTACCATTGTGATATGCACTATCGCGATTTCCCCAGTCACCAAGATATTTTCCCACGTATCTTGGATCAGTTTCAGGAAGCGTTTTTAGTCCATATTCTCCCCACAAACGTTTCCAAACTGCTTCAACGACCATTTCTCTTTTGTCTCTGTCAAGCAGGGGAAAGTCTAACGATGCGGCAATCAACTGGTTTGGGCGTAACGTTGAGTCAACTCCATCTTTGTTCACTACATCGAAAAGGTACCCGTTTTTGGGGTTCCAAAACTTCTCTACAAAGCTCTCTTTAGCTTTTTCAGCCATGCTAGAGTAATTTTCTGTCTTGTCCACCTGATTGAAACGTTTTGCTAAGAGCTGCATGGTTTTCAGGGCGTTATACCATAGGGCTTGAATCTCAACTGCCTTCCCGTTTCTGGGTGTAACAAAACGGTCAATCATGGTAGCGTCCATCCAAGTGAGTTGTGGACCATGAGCTATCAAACCGTCTTCTTCCATGTGAATACCAAAGATGGTTCCCTGAACATGATATTCAACGATCTCGTTCAATGTGTTCCACAATTTTTCTTGAACAAAATCAAAGTCGCCAGTGTATTTGAGGTATTGAAGAATTGCGTTGAAGAACCACAGGGTGGCGTCCACAGTGTTGTAGAGGGGAATGTCTCCAGCCTTGTCCGAGAAACGATTCGGAATAACGCCTTTACTGCAATAGTGCTTAAAAGTTAACAGAATCTCTTGTGCATCCTCAAATCTTCCCGTGACAAGCGTCAGCCCGGGCAAGGAAATAAGCGAGTCTCTTCCCCAATCATCAAACCAGCTGTAGCCTGCAATAACTGACTTCTTTCCAGTTGAAGCCCTAGACACAATAAACGAATCCGCTGCTTGGATAATCCACTTTAACCAGTCTTCAAGTTCTAAGCCAGTGTTATGTTCCCGAAACTGTTCCAATAAGCCTTTTCGCCGCTCTAACTCCTCACGATATAACAGGTCAACATCTTCTATTCCTCTGCCAAAAGACGAAAAGAGGCTCTGGGCTTCCTCCTCATTTTTTCCAGCTACGGCTAGAACATAAAATTTTTTCGTCTCTTTAGGATCAACAGAAAACTTGAAGAATCCGGGTCTAAAGTAGTCGTCGATGCTGTTTTCGCTTCGGGAGGCATCAACCCTGAAATACACTTTTTCGACCCACCAGCGCTCATCAACAAAAGAGCCGTTATTGCTTGAGGACAAAATCAGGGATGAAAACGAATCCGAGGGCTCGATTGTTACTGCTTTTCCGTGGCGCTTCTGGATAAAGTTCCATTGTATTTTGTTCTTATTTGTTGTGTTGTATATGTGCCTCGAATTAACAAGCGGTGAGATATTAACTGACACTTTTTCTTCCAAGGGGTTACTGACTTCATAGATTACTACTGTCGCGTTTTTCATGTAAGGCATAAAGATTGTCTTCTGGAGGCTAACACCATTCACCGCGTACCTCCAAGTGGGAAGGGGTATAATACTAAAGTTCGAAAGAAAGCGGTAGCCCTTAGGATGCATAACGTCCCGGAACTCGTTTGCCCCGAGATCGTATGTTTCATTTCCAATCTGCAGGTTCTCGTCAAGCTTTGTTAATAGAACCCAGCGGTTCACTGGTGGATTAAAGGCTGCAACAAGAAGACCATGATATTTTCGGGTGTTGACCCCCAAAACTGTTGAGGAAGCATATCCTCCTAACCCGTTGGTTACAAGCCATTCTTTACCTAGAGCCTCGTTAACGTCGGATAGAACGCCTCGCCCAAGACCTATTTTAGGCAAGTCCACCTTGGTGACATCCCATCAGGATTAATGTAAGAGCTTGGCTATGTTTTTTCCTGTATCCACATTGAAGTGATTGGCTACTGTACAACATTTACTCCGCAACAACAAAGCATGAAGAACTGGAAGCTCAAGTTCTGTAAGGGTTTCAGCGTGACCCATGCCCTTTGCCACCACAAAATCCACCGAACGATAAAGCTTCAGGAAATCTTCTGAACATTCTTCGGGAAACAAACCAACAGAATCCGACCCAGTGGACATTACCACATCTGCCACTTTGTCAATTCCAACAATTTTTGCGTCTTCCAATGTGGCATCATTGAGTATCGGACCAGCTTTAACCGCTACTGTAACATGGGCACCAAGATTCTTCAGCTCTTGGACAAGCAGCTTGTCGAGGGCTATTTCTCCTGCGTTGTCAGTTAAGTATAGAACACTTTTTGCATTCTTTGCTTTGTTGAAGATCTGAGGAATCTCATCTATTGCTAGGTCACTTTCTGCCTCTTGAATCAACTTCTCAAGGTCCGCGAACTTGAAGCGGTTATCGGGAAGATCAAATTCCATGATGTTGCCGACAATAGCAGAGAGGCAAGCTTTCCTAAAACGTAGCTCTGGCGAAGTTTCCTTCGAGATTATGCTCTGTGCTACGGGCAGAACTTCTAGTGCCTTTTGATTGCTGAGTTGTTTCTTTTGTTTGTATGGGTCAGGGTTGCCGGTTATCTCTCTTATCAGCCGGTCCCGTTTTGTTCCTAAATAGGCGGGATTGGCTGTTGGCTTGAATTCTTCAGCCAAGAAACTTAGGATTGCTGACAACGTTTTGAATTGAAGAGACTTGTCGTTTGTGGCTTCTTGGATTTGTAGGTACCCACGATTAAGAATACATGAAATACATCTGAGTTCAACGTTCAATTGTCAATCACGCCTAAACTCCAAAAATTACAACCAAAATACAGGTAGTTTACTAACTATATTGAACTGAACTTAGCTAACGCACCGTTTTATGAATTACTCAACTACACCGATTCATTTATGGCTTCTGCAAATTCCATTAGCACTTTTCTGGGGTCTTTGGCTTTCACTACTCCGCTGGCAACCAAAACGCCCTTGGTGCCGAGCTTAAATGCAGCAGTTACATCCTCACCCTTGGTTATTCCCGCCCCGCAGAGCATCACCACATCAGGGTTTACATGCTTAACAAGTGCAACGGTCTCCGTGACCACTTCAGGTTTAGCTTTAGAGACTGGGATTCCAGTTCCTATCAGTTCAGGCGGCTCCAACGAAACTATATCTGGTTTAAGGGCGGCCACTGCAGCGCTCACAGCAGCATTGTTAGTGCACACCACAGAAACCATACCAGATTCACGCGTCTTTGAGACTATGGCTTCAATGTCACACAATCGTAGTTGCCTCTCCGAGTGGTTAATTAATGTTCCAACGGCTCCAGCCTCCTTCACAGATTCAAGAAGGACATGCCCCGTGGAACTGCCGGGAACTATGGGATCAACATGCTGCGCAAACACCGGAATTGAAACAGTGCCGGCGATGGATGCTATGTCAGTGAATTGAGGAGCCACGCCAACGTTGACCCCTGTTTCCATGCTCACCTCGTCTGCGATTTTAGAGAGTTTAACTGCTTTTTTTCCGGTGGCTTCAGAGTATGTCTTATAGTTCACAATAATGATGGGTATCTTGAGGTTTTTCATCAGTATTCGCCGCTTATAGCTACACCTTAGGAACTTAAAGATTTAGCCTCAGGAAATTAATGTTTCCTATCCATCATTCTAGATTTCGGCTCAAGATTAGAACGATCCTTTTTGTCGAAAATCAAACAGTCCACATTGTATATCAAAAGGAAGCAAAAAATAACTATTCTAGGTAAGGCGGTCGCTCCGTAGTAGTAACAGCAACTGAAGAGGTTACGCCGGACCTCCAGAGAGTCAAAGTGACAACTTGACCAGGCGACACTTCTACTTCCATGTATGCACTCCAATCTTCGATGGTGAAAGTAGTATGACCGTCGATAGCCATCACAATATCCATAGCTGTATAACCGGGAGAACCATCGGGAGCGGTAGTGCTCACAGCCGACATTAAACCCGCTTCTTCTGCGGGATAGCCAGAAACTACATCCATAACTAGAAGTCCAGTCTGGTAAGCATCAACGTTAAGGATGTTCCAGAAATCTATAGCCTCGGGAGTCAGCGCTACTATAGAAACGCCTACAAAAGGATGCTTGTAATCTCCCTCGTCGATAAGAGAGGGAATCACTCGCTTCAAGATGTTCACGGGAACTGCAAAGTTGAAACCTACGTCTGTGCCCGCGTTTGTTATTCCAACAACATTTCCATAAAGATCAAGCAAAGGTCCACCTGAGCTTCCTGGGGCAATAGTCAAGTCCAGCTGTAATATAGGCACGATTATGGGTTCAAGGTTAAGTAGCCTGTTGACTTGACTTATGTATCCGACGGAAAGGCTTTCTGTAAGTCCAAGAGGGTTGCCTATTGCTACTACTTGCTGTCCGATGCCGACAGATTGGTTACTTAAACTCAAGGACTCAACCTCAGCTGGAGCCGAAGATACTGATAGAACTGCGATGTCGGAGTAAGCGTCGGAGCCTATCACCGTAGCCTGTGTTCTTGTTCTGTCGAAGAACTCGATTTCGATGTCTGTTTCGTTTGTAACTACGTGATAATTGGTGACGATTGTGTTTTGATTGTTAAACAGGAAACCTGAGCCTTGTCCAATGGAGGTTCTGATCACCACAACGGACCTGTACGTAGCCGCGTATACTTCGGCGGGTGTCTGCCTGAGCAGCTGATCAACGATTTCTTCCAGACCCGAAATTTCGGATATGATTCCTTCAAGGCTTTCAAGTGTGGCTCCGATTTCAGCCAAGCCTGTAGATGTGCTTTGATTGAGGGCACTTATTTGATTGGCTAGATTTGACAGGGCTGATGTGGCTTCTGCGAGGTTGTCTTTTGTGTCGTTTATGGCGGTTTGTAGTTCACTAATCTGTTCTTCTTGAGCATCAAGCTGTTCAGCCTGAACGGCAACATCGTCTAGGACACTTTGTAGTTCATTAAGCCGTTCTTCCTGCGCATCAAGGGCGCCTTGTAGTTCCTCAAGCTGTTCGCTCTGGGCGCTGAACTGCTCTAGAGAAGTTTCTAGTTCGTTAATACGTTCCTCTTGTGTGTTAAGCTGTTCTTGAGCACGAATGCTGTCAAGTATCAAATAGGTATTAAATGCTGAGAAGATAATAGCGACAACGGCTATTATTGCTACTAGCTTTAAGGTCCTGTTAGACATACACCAATTTCAATAATCAAATGGGCTTTAAGACTTTTGGAACGTCACCAAGCACGTGTCTAGAACTTGAAAGAGATACAAAACATCAGTTTTAACAGGGCTACAATTGCTCGATCTTCGCGGTTAATATATGAAACATGTGAATATCATAATCAGATACATATATTCAGCTAGAAACCAGATAAGAAAAACGTTATAATCCCATGGTTGAACCGAAAAAAATTTCGGTGGAAAAATAGAAAAATCTTTCTAACCTCGTTAACAAATTCATTGTCTGATCTTTCGGCGGAGTAAAGATGAGGAGATTAACTGGAGGAAAGAGAAACGGCAAGGTTATAGGGCAGGTGAGGAAGCCCAAGCCCTCTTTGAAGGATAACCCGTGGGTTCTGCAGCTTCTAGATGATCCCAGCATCGCCGCAGACATGAACTACAGCGAAAACCAGTTAGTGACTAAGACTCGAGGAAATAGCCTATGCGTAGCATGTAAAGGCGGCAAGTTTCTGTGCGGCAAAACCAGATGCCCGCTTGTTGTTAGATTCAACTCTTACTTCAGGTCTGTACCTCTTCTCCAGAGCACTGACTTGGATGGAGCTTGTCCACCAGGGGTCTTTGTGGGTCGAATCGGCTACCCTTATGTTTATGCTGGACCTCTTGTTCCGCCCATCCACGAGGACACAAGCCATTATGACCAGCCTGAATCATGGTTTGGAAAGTCCATCGACGAAATTGTGGGTTTCCGCTCCTTGCTCGTAAGAGGGAAGCATAGGGTTCACGTGAAAAAGTTTGAGGAGTCAGGAAAAATCATGGACCAAACCATCGATTTAGCCTTGTCTGTTAACCCCGTTGACGTTGAGTTGTCCCTCAAAAAGAAGCCTGCCACGGCACTTGTTCTTGATGATCAAATTCAGCCCTTCGGACCTTCTGCTCCACTAAAAAAGATGCGAATATCAAATTCTCGGTGGGACCATCATATCCAGAAAGCTTACTTCGACGATGACCTGAATGCCTCCGAAGCTGTCACTACTTTATTCCAGAGGGGAACGTTAGTTTCAAAAATTCAGCGTGCCTTTAGCGTCGGCGCCTTTGGATTGAATGAACAAAGACGTTTAGTTCCCACCCGCTGGAGCATAACAGCTGTGGACAGCATCGTCTCAAAAGATATGATGGAAAAGATCAGAACATTTCCTGAAATTAATGAATATCGCGTCTACGAGTCTCACTATCTAGATAATAGGTTTGAGATTTTGATGATGCCAAGAGAGTGGAGCTACGAAGCAATGGAAGCTTGGTATCCGGGCACAGTTTGGAACCCAAGCAGCAGAAACATAGTCCTGTTTTCTGACTGGGAAGGCTTTGGCGGTCGCACCACATACGCCAGCATCGGAGGCTGCTATTATGCGGCTCGTTTAGCGGTTGGAGAATTGCTAATTAGGGAACGGAGACAGGCGTCAGTGATTGTTTTGAGAGAGACGCACCCTGGATATATCATGCCTGTGGGAGTCTGGCAGGTGAGAGAGAACGTGAGGAACGCCCTGCAGCAGAAACCGCATAAATACAACACAATGAACGAGGCTTTAACCCGTATTGCTAACCAGTTTCAGATTCCTATGAAGCAGTGGATAGAGAAAAGTAGCCTGATAAGGAACACTCTATTTCAGAGAAGAATCACAGATTACTTCAGGAAGTAGGCGCTCTTTAGAAATTATTGTAGCTGCGGAAAGCCTGAATTTTTTTCTTTTTTGTTGTGATATACTCTTCGCTTGGGTTTTTGTTTTCTAGAGTTTTGTACTATCTGTTGGCTATCTATTGATGGGACCGAAATAACCATTAAAATGCTTACACACCAAACTTCATCTTCAATAAACAATGTTGCTCTGGCGGTGCATGAATACGAGAAAGAAAAATGAAGTCAAAGTGGTCGCAGAGATTCTGCGAGTGGCAGCCAAAGGCTCTAAAGAAGCGGAGATTATGGATCGATGTAAATTAGATTCCATGTCCGTAGAAAACTATCTGTCAGCCTTGTCAGAATTAAGTTTGCTCACTGTAGAAGATGACAATGACATGCGTTGTCGAACAACTGAAAAGGGATTAGAATTCCTCAACACTTATCATAGGCTCAGATGGCTTCTGTTTGGCAAGGACAACGATTTCCTGTTGATGCGTCTTCTGGAACAGATGAAAAATAAGGAGCAATCCCCATTTTACGTGAGCTAGAACTAACCAAATTTTCTCTTTTGGTTTGGGAGTTGTCTAGGTGATGCTTCGATGACAGAGAAGAAAGAGTTTGATGTTGTCGCCGACATCCTACGGGTAGCTGCTTTGGGCTCCAAAGAATCTGAGCTTATAGTCGGATGCGACCTAGACCACAGCAGCCTCGAAAAATACATGCCAGTCATGATGATTCTAAAGCTGGTAAGCGTAAAGAAAGAGAGCGAGAATTTTTATCGAACCACTATCAAAGGACTGGAGTTTCTACGATTTTACCACGGTTTACGATGGCTACTATGGGGAAAAGACCTTGACTATGTTTTAATCAACATCATGAATAAGCTGAAAAAAGAAAAAAAGCCATACTACGTAAGATAACAAAGATAATGTGACATTAAGGCTGTTTTTTCTCAAAAAAATCCACAAGCTTTAGGGTCTCTGACCTTCGTAAGATATCGGCACACTTCTTAGGTTCCAAGGATTTAAATTCCAGCCCCAAACGGGTCAAGAGCGTCTGAACGCCTTTAGCTAAACGAGGAGCCACAAGAACGCCCCTAAGCTCTCTATGTGTCACCGTCTTCACGAAGTTAACATACTTCGCCAATTGTAACGCCGCATCTCTTCCAGCCGTCCTCCTCTTGATCTCAACCACAACCAGTCTTCCTTCTCTGTCAACACCATAGACATCCACAAACCCGGGTTCAACCTTCTTCTCGTACGATATAGGCTTGAATCCCTCTTCCAAAAGTGATGGATCAAACAGAATTGCCCTCTGCATATCCGACTCACTGGCGTGAAGAGAAAATTCTCCCCTGTCAATCAAGCTCATGGAAGAAAGCAGAAAAACCTTATCAAAAGATATTTTGACCGATTCGGAGGGGTTCTTGCGGCTAGCTCGAACCTGTAGAGTTTCTCCTCGGGCACTGGTTTGGAATAGGCATCCAGCGGGCTGCCAGTTGACAGGTTCATATCCGAATGGACGGTGAACCAGAACTGATCCGTCCTCTTTGATCATGACAATGCGTTCTCCGGGTTCCAGTTTTGAGCTTGCCCGTCCTTTGTAGTCTACCCAGCAGTTGCCTACTAGAATGACAGCTTTCCGTTTCGAAAGAGCTTCTTTGATGAATTCAGCTGCTTTTTCAACGGTTGGATTTTCTAGAGTAATCACGGGTTTTCGATTGGACACATGGACCGCCGACAATGTTTAGAAGAGTGAAGATAGATAAAAGTTCTGAGAAGCATGCAGGAATGGAACGAAAAACGCGGAACCATGCGGCATTACGACCAACAAGCAGCAATTTATGATAGGCAATACTTGGGGGAACAGAACGCCAAAATAGAAGACATCCTAAACCACATGAAACTCGGCTTAAATGAACTTGTCCTAGACTTAGGCTGCGGAACAGGATTTCTCTTTCAGCACATCCACAAAAGAGTGGAGTTTCTTGTGGGCATAGACCTGTCCCAGAAGGCTCTCATAGAAGCAAAAAAACGCACAAAAAACCTGTCCAATATAGTACTCATTCGTGCAGACGCGGACAATACGCCCTTCCCTGACCACATCTTCGATAAAGTCTTCGCCATAACTGTTCTGCAAAACATGCCGGACCCCATGAAAACTATCTCAGAAACAAAACGAGTAGGCAAACCCCAAGCCATGTTTGCAGTAACGGGACTAAAAAAGAAGTTCACACAAGAAAGTTTCGTTGCCCTGCTCAAGAGGTCACAGTTGAAAGTTGTCACGTTAAATACGAATCCGCTACTGAAGGGGCATGTTGCGGTATGCATAAACGTTTGAGCAAGAACTGTTTCCTTTATCTAAAAGCTTCCATGCATATGTTGTAGATGAAACCTGATGAGCAGCAAGGCGTACAGGGATATTATTCAACGCTTAATGGATATGCC
This sequence comes from Candidatus Bathyarchaeum sp., assembly GCA_004376385.1. GTDB lineage: Archaea > Thermoproteota > Bathyarchaeia > Bathyarchaeales > Bathyarchaeaceae > Bathyarchaeum. The sequence goes on along the minus strand of SOJY01000005.1, from coordinate 5,708 downwards.
CAACCCCACAAAGAAGGACCTCGACTATGTTAAGGTGAAGGCTGCAGGAAAACATAGCCTAGGAAAGGTCCCCTCCAACTCGGAAATAATACGGCACCTTAAACCTGAAGAAAGCGCCAAACTGCTCCCTATTCTCCGAAGAAAGACTGTCCGCACCATCTCCGGAGTAACCGTAGTTGCTGTAATGACGAAACCTTCACCTTGCCCACAAGAAGAGCCCTGCGCATACTGTCCAGGCGGACCAACTGCTGGCGTTCCCCAGAGCTACACTGGTCACGAACCCGCTGCCATGAGAGGGGCACAAAACGAGTATAACCCATACGCGCAGGTTAGAACACGCATCAAGCAGCTGGAGGCGATAGGACACAAGGTGGACAAGGTGGAACTCATCATCATGGGCGGAACATTCCCCAGCACGCCCCCAGACTACCAGAAAGAATTCGTTAGACAATGCTTAGACGCCATCACCGAAACAAAGTCCAGTTCTCTGGAAGATGCAAAAAAGCTGGCGGAGACCAGTCGGATTCGCAATGTTGGAATCACTGTGGAAACAAGACCAGACTGGGCTAAAGAAGAACACGTTAATCGTATGCTTCCGTTGGGCGTAACACGAGTAGAAATGGGAGTTCAGAACATTTACGACGACATCTACAAGCGGGTTAACAGAGGACACCGCGTTCAGGACGTCATAGAAGCCACCCGTATAATGAAGGATGCAGGCTTAAAGGTGGTTTATCATCTCATGCCCGGTTTGCCCGGTTCAAGCTTTGAACGGGACATACATGGTTTTCGGGAGATTTTCACGAATCCTTTGTTCAAGCCGGACATGATCAAAATTTATCCTTGCTTGGTTATTAAGGGAACAAAAGTTTACGATTGGTGGAAAAATGGAGAATACCGTCCCTACACCACAGAGGAGGCGGCTCAGCTAATCGCGGAAATAAAAAAGTTTGTTCCTCCGTGGGTTAGAATTATGAGGGTTCAGAGGGACATACCAGCCAAGTTGATTGAGGCGGGAGTAAAAATGAGCAACCTTAGGCAGATAGCATTAGAGAAGCTTAGAGCGGAAGGAGGCAGATGCCGCTGTATACGATGCAGGGAAGTGGGGCACCGATGGCTAAAGGACAAGGTGAAACCTGACCCAGAAAAAATAGAAATCCAAACCGTTACAGAGGAGGCTTCAGGCGGAAAAGAAATTTTCATTTCTGCTGAGGACCCAGTTAATGATGTTTTGGTTGGTTACCTCAGATTGCGTATTCCCTCAGGAAAGGCAAGTAGACCTGAAATAGTTCCTGAATCGACAGCGATAGTTCGTGAACTCCGGGTTTGCGGTCCCTTAGTTCAGGTTGGGAGCCATTTGGCGGGGGCTTGGCAACACAAAGGCTATGGAGGAACATTTCTTTCTGAGGCTGAACGAATCGCTCTGGATGATTATGATCGAACAAAAATTGTTGTCACAAGCGCCCTCGGAACAAAACAATACTACCATCGCTTCGGCTACGAGTATGATGGACCCTACGTCTCCAAGCACCTCAACTAAATCCTTTAATAAACACACAAAGTAATGAAAAGATGCTTTCAGCGAGTGTAGCTGAAGGGATAATGAATAGGAGAAAGCGGGTTTGAGTGAGGAATTTCCGGGCTACAGGGGAAACGCATTAAAGTTTTTGAAGAATGCGGGAGCCGAAATCGGCGATGTGATCCGCGTAACCAAAGACGGGGAAAACTGGGAGGGCATTCTTATTCCCCGGTCAGAGATTGGAGACGAAAATCACATTATTCTTAAACTGAAGAGCGGCTATAATGTGGGAGTCCGCATTGATTCCACAGCGCAGGTAGAAAAGGTTGGCGCGGGAGTTAAACCAACATTCACGCCTCCACCCCTTCCGAAACAGAAGACAAGTTTGCCTAAGGTAGCTATCGTGAGCACGGGAGGCACCATAGCCAGCCGCGTTGACTACAGAACAGGAGGAGTGCGTCCAGCTCTGTCTGCCAGCGACCTCTACAGCGTGGTTCCGGAACTCGCAGATATTGCGGTTGTGGACACGGAGATTCTCTTCAGCGTTTTCAGCGAAAACATCACATCAAAACACTGGATTGAAACCGCAAAAACTGTTGCCAAGCACATTGGGAATGGCGTGGCAGGAGTTGTGGTGGCCCACGGAACCGACACCTTAGGATACAGTGCTGCAGCCTTGAGTTTTGCTCTACAGGACTTGCCTGTGCCCGTGATAATGGTGGCTTCCCAGAGGTCAGCGGATCGTCCCAGTTCGGATGCTGCAACAAACTTGGTGGGGGCTGTCAAAGCGGCTGCAAATGCTCCTTTCGCAGAGGTTGTAGTTGCTATGCATGAGACGACTTCAGACACATCAATAGTTTTTCATAGAGGAACCAAAGTAAGAAAGTGCCACACGAGCCGCAGAGACACTTTCAAGTCCATAAATTCTTCGCCTCTAGCCAGAATGGAAGACGATACGATCAGTTTGTTGATTAAAAATTACAGGAAACGTGATTCTGCACGGAAACTGAAATTGAAGCCAACTTTTGAGAAGAAAGTAGCCCTTGTCAAGTTTCATCCAGACTTGAATCCGGAGATAATCGATTGTTACGTTGAGAAGGGTTACCGGGGCATTATCCTTGAGGGAACTGGATTAGGTCATGTAGGAAACTATTGTCTTTCTGCTATTCAAAGAGCAATAGAGAAGGATGTGATTGTGGGCATGACTTCCCAGTGCATCTGGGGAAGATTGAACATGAACGTTTACGATCAGGGCAGAGACCTCCTAGCCGTTGGTGTCGTCTCTCTTGACGATATGCTTCCTGAAACAGCGTTTGTGAAGCTCAGGTGGGTTCTTGGTCAAACAACCAAAACTGAAGAAGCGAAACGGCTTCTCACGAAAAACGTAGCTAACGAATTGTCGCCTAGAACCCTTAATGAATGATATGGAGGAAAAAGGCATGAGCAGCAAATATTCGAAGATTGGTTTGAAGGCAGGACTTGAGATTCATCAGCAGTTAGACACTAAAGAGAAGCTTTTCTGTTCCTGTGAGCCCAAACTGTTCAAGGAAGAACCCGAATTCACGTTTCTAAGAAGATTAAGACCGACACAGAGCGAGTTGGGTCAGATTGATTCAGCGGCTCTCTTCGAGTTTCAGAAGGAAACCAAGATTCTGTACGAAGCAAACAACGATACGGTTTGTCTAGTGGAGATGGATGAGGAGCCGCCCCACGACCTGAACAGAGAGGCTGTGGAAATTTCGTTCATATCATCTCTTATGATGAAGGCGAAGCCTGTGGATGAGATTCATGTTATGCGCAAGACAGTCATAGATGGCTCAAACACAACAGGGTTCCAGCGAACATGCGTTGTAGCGCTAAACGGCGAGATTGACATCAAAGGAAAAAAAGTGGCTATTCAGCAGGTGAGCCTTGAAGAGGACGCGGCTAGAAAAACAGGAAAAGATGGGCAGCTACTACATTACCGTATTGACCGTCTTGGAATACCACTCATCGAGGTTACCACAGCGCCAGTCATATATTCTCCAGAGGAGGCGAAAGAGACCGCTTTTGCTATTGGGAGAATCTTGAGGGCGACCCGCAGGGTTAGACGGGGTTTGGGAACTATACGTCAAGATGTTAACGTTTCCATACGCGATGGGGCTTTGATTGAAATTAAGGGCGTTCAGGAACTGGAATTAGTTTCTCAAGTAATCGAAAACGAGGTTCAACGTCAACTAAGCCTCCTAGAAATTAGAGACGAACTGAAGAAACGCGGAGTAAAAGAAGCAGATATCATCGCGGATTTTGTTGACGTCACCTCCATCTTCAAGCAAACAAAATGCAAAGTCATCGCGAAGGCCATCAAACAGAACAAACCTGTCTTAGCAGTTAGACTCCCCGGATTCGCTGAGCTCCTCAAAAAAGAACTTGCCACGGGCATGAGGCTTGGGGCTGAGTTGGCGGGGATGGCGCGTTTCTGGGGAAGGGTTGGAGGCATATTCCACACAGACGAGATGCCAGCCTACGGCGTAACCGACGAAGAACTGAACCATCTCGGGAAGCTCTTAAAGAAGGATTCATTGGATGCCGTGGTTTTTGTGGCGGACACACTAGAAAATGCAACTGATGCTCTGAAGGCGGTGGTTGAACGGGCTAAAGTAGCATTGAAGGGTGTTCCCGAGGAGACACGCTCGGCGAATCCTGACGGATCAACAAAGTATATGCGTCCGAGACCCGGAGCTGCCCGCATGTATCCTGAAACGGATGTTCCGCCGATTCAGGTGACCAATGAGTACATTAACGCGTTAGGAAACAGGCTTCCTGAATTGCCTGAACAGCTGATGAAGCGGCTGATGGAGGAGTATAAGCTTAATCAAAAGCTTGCCAAACAGATCTTAAATTCTGAACATCTTGACCTTTTCGAGTCTTTAGCCAAAAAGACAGAGGTTTCTTCGACCGTTATTGCGGTTGCATTTACGGAAACGTTGAAGGCGCTTAAGCGTGACGGAATTAAAATTGAAGCCATTACTGATGAGCAGTTCAGGGAAATGTTTAGGCTCATTGGCTCAGGAAAGACTGCGAAGGAAAGTATTCCCGAGATATTAACTTGGCTTGCAGATAACGAGGATGCCACGGTAGAGGATGCTCTTGAGAGTTTGGGGCTTTCGATGCTTTCGCGGAAAGAGCTAGAGGAGCTGGTGGATGAGGTGATAAAAAAGAACTCTGAGTTTATCGAGCAACGGGGAAAGGGCGCTTTTGGACAATTAATGGGCATCATCATGAAGAAGGCGAGAGGAAGAGTGAAAGCTGAAGTAGTCAACGAGATTCTGAAAAAACGGCTAAAGTGAAGTAACAAAGAAACCTGCAGGTCGGAGTTCCTGCTGAAATGAGATTCGCCAACATTCTTTCTTGCTTGAAGCTGACCAATTAGTTCCCCCGTGACATTTTAGTAACCAAGTGGATTATCTGTTTTTCTAAGTTATTGCAACATTTATTTTCTCAAGAAATCAACTAGAATGGGGGAACATGTATGGATAGCGCGTTGATAGGAACAGCGGTTCCTATTCTCTTCTTGATTGGCATAGGATTCCTTTCAAGAAAGTTTGGAATTCTAAAGCTCGGAGATGAGCGGGTGCTCAGCGCTTACGTGTATTATTTTGCGTTGCCTGCCCTCTTCTTCGTTGATTTGGCGGAAACAAGCTTTGTCGCGGAGACTCTGAGTTTCATTTTCGCTGGAATCATTCCAATATTTGTGGTGGTGGCGATTTACGTTCTATTCTATGTTCTCTTCAGGTTTTCCAAGAACACAATTTATCTGCTCACGTTAAGCACAATCTTTGGCAGTCTCGCTTTTTTTGGCATACCCTTCGTAACATTTGCGTTTCCCTCAGAACAGACCGAGCACTTAGCCACCTTGGCGGCGGCTACCATCGGTATCGCAGCAATCGCAGTCTCCATCACGATCCTTGAGTTGTATAGGCTTGGGGAAGCTCCGAAGCTGGAGGGACTGAAACATGTTGCTACAAGGCTCGCAAGAAATCCCTTGATTATATCAATCGTGGCGGGAATCTTGATATCAATTGTTGGGGTGAAGATTCCTTCTCCAGCTTCCACCTTTTTGCATATGCTGGGTGGCACCACATCCGCGGTAGCCATTTTTATGCTAGGAGCTTTTCTTTACGGAAAAAGATACGTTAACCTAAGGAAG
>SOJY01000122.1 GCA_004376385.1 Candidatus Bathyarchaeum sp. | reverse complement strand
GACAGACATTCACTGATTTGCCAGACTTTGATGTTGTTGTGACTGGAAACAGAGCTACCATAGAGAATATGAAAAGTCTTGGAATAGACGCCGAGTATATACCAAGAAGTTACGGTATAGGCTACAGTGGAACAGAATTAAGGGAGAAACTAGACTGGAATGAAATTAATAAAAAGAGCTGATTGGAATCTTGAGAAAAGGCGAACTTACTTAAGGCACAGAGTCTTTTCACAGGAAGATTTGGATCTTAAAGGATGTGTCCTTCAAATTGTCGTGTTCAAGAGTGGACAGGAGATATTGAAGCATTACCACCAAGGTATGACAGAAACATATATTGTGTTGGGTGGCTGTGGATTAGTCACAATTAATGATGTTGAGATGCACCTTGAAAAAGACGACATTTTGCTAATAGAGAAAGGCGATTGGCACTCAATAAAGAACGACAGAGACGAAGACTTCATCATTGCAATAAGCAAATATAATGTTAACGATACGTTTCTATGGTGATTTCAGGGCTTTTCTCCATCCCCTTAGATGCGGAGTTCTCCAACCCACTCCTCCATACAACTCTGGGCGATAAAAATATCCAAAATAGACTTCAACGGGATGCGGAACATTATAGGTTTCCTCATTGTAAGTAACCTCATCAAAACTTTTTAAGAAACATAAATGACTAAAACCAGGAGCATTAGGAAATTCGAAAATCCATCTGATACAAAACATAATATCAGAATTGTGTGCCCACCAATGCTCTTGACCCGCAAGAAGTACAGGATTAGGACACTTGAAACCAGCCTCTAGTAGCCTCTCACTAACGATTTCTTTCTCTTCTCCTAGACATTCCAGAGAGCCTGATATAATCCCAACATCTATATCATTATCGTTTTCGATAAAATCTCCATCTCGAACAAAACCTAAACAGGTTCCACGTAACAAAACAAGATCGCAACCTAAACTCTCTACTGTAGACTTCAACAAACGTAAAACTTGGTCAGCTTTCTCTTTAGCGTCACAAGGATTAACCATTAATAAACCACCAGTCCCAACCTTGTGCCTTACGGTTTCCATCAATCATATGAAATCCGTTGTTGCCAGTTTGACGTTTAAGTTTTTTTAGCTCACAGAACTCGTTTACTGCTCGCTCAATACTCAAGCATCCAGCATCATGACCTCCAATAACTCCGCCCTTCTTAACAAGAGTTGAAGCTAAAACCAAATCTTTTTTCACAATTTCGTAACCATGATCGCCGTCAATATAGATGAAATCTAAAGGCTCAAAGTCTTTGATGGTGCATTTATCAAATTCCTTGTATATCCAACGGATCCTTTCTTCGTAGGGTTTCAGTCTCGTTTTTGCCCCTTCTTTTCTTTCTTTGTCAACATAGGTTTGGTCATAGTTTTCCCAAACCATTCCGCCAAAATAGGGATCTATAAGGTAAAGCATTTTCACGTTAGACATGACTTGAAGGATGTTTTGTGCGTTGTGTCCACTAGAAACTCCAACTTCAGCCCCAACAATAACTTGGTCTTCGAACATTTCTTTAACTATATTCATAGTGTGTCTTATCATATTACGTCACTCAATTTCATGAACCATTTTTTTCCTATATATTTAGTTGGCAAAGGAGGAACAGAATCAATCCCCAACGTAATATCCAACGTTATCTCTCTCCCTTTATGTTCTCCTTCTTGGATAATCTCTATTATAGGCGATGGAATATTATAAACTCCCTTATGAAGAACCCTTTTGTCTGCCCAAAGACCACCCTCTAATGCAACTAAGCCTCTATGTTTTTCGTCAAGCTGCACATAAATGTCTATGTCACTGTAGGGCTTACAGGTTCCAGTAACTCGGCTTTTGAACACAAAAATCTCTACAGCCCTCAACTGCCTAATATCCAAAAACTCTTCTACGGACTCACGAATTTTATACCTATTCCGTTTCACAACTTCAAGGCAAGTTTGGTGTGACATAATCTTCTATCACATCCTCTATATGTATTGAAAAATCTTTGTATCTCCACTCTCTTAAGTAATTTGGAAGATGTTTATTGTAGCTTTCTGGCAAATTTTTGCCATCAAAAAGATAATATTTTAATCCAAAAGTGTCCTGAGTCGGCTTGGTCTGGTCAAAGAAATGAAATTTTACTCTAGGCTTTAATATTCCAAGCTGCCGTAACAACTGAAAACCTATCTTATTCTGCTGTAACTGCTCCTTTATTGTTATCCGATTTCCACTTCCCCACCACCCAGACTTAAAATACTGTTGCACCAAAACATGTTCTCCCTCTTGAATCGCTCTTGGATGAGGCTCTAAACAGAAATGCCCTCGAATGTAAGTGTTCAGCGGTTGAGTCCCCCACTTTTTATGTATGGCGCCATGTTTTCCGTCTTGACTATAAGTTCCTAGAAGAAGCTCATGTCTAGGAGTCCACTCTGGAGCTTCTGGAGTATCCCAATAAAACGGGTACAAAGGCACTTCACCTTTGAAAATAACTTCTGGAACCGCAATTTTTGTAGACAGCATCCAAATATCAATTCTTTCGTCCAAGTCCTTAAATTTCAGATTGAAAGGCAATTCCCCCTCTATAAGATGTTTCTGCGGAAAAACAACCCTCATTAATTGTCCTCCCATGGCTTGTATGGTTTTCCCCTCTTGTATAACCGTTTTCTGAATTGAAGCCACATTACAGGCTCATTCACAAGCCCACAACTACGTTCCGCAATAGTGACATAAAACCCATTTGCCTCAAAAAATTTTATAACACTTTTACCTTGGTCAAGAATGTTGGTTCCCAACATATATTTTGCCACATGAAAATCGTTTTCATGCCCCGAATCTGGATAAGGCAAAATAACAAACAACCGTCCTTTAGGTTTAATTACTCTCCAAAACTCCTGTAACAGCTTCGCGGGATAATATGAATGCTCAATCGTATGAAATGAAGTTACAACATCAAAAACCCCATCTCTAAATGGCACCCAATGCATATCTGCTTTCACGCCACCATATGCAACATCCGCGTTTTTTGTTGTTATTACAAATTTGGAACTTAATTCTATTCCAGCCACATTCTTGAATCCCAGTTTCCTTAATTCTTGCATTTGCCCCCCTCCTCCACAAGCACAATCTAAAATAGATTTGTTTCTATCAATATTCTTGAATTTCTCTAGAGTAAACCGAGTATTATCAATCATCTTCTTTTTTGGAGGTTTTACATCCGACTTATGCACTTCAATTTTGATGGGTTCAACTTTAGGTTCTAGATGCTTCGCCAATGGAACTATCTTACCTGGAACATACGACTCTTCAATTTGGTTTCGAACATAATCTAAGTAATTTGGGATAAGATCACTTGGCTTTTTAACTTTGTAGTATGTCAGTTTATGAACCACCAATCCTCATATTCGTGACTGAAAACTATATCGTGTTTTTTGCAGTAATCAGTAACAGCTCTGCAGACTTCCAAAGAATCATGTGAATAAGAATTTGGACGAAAATCATGCCCAGAAACAACCCCACCCCTCTTAACAAGCTTCCTAGCCAACTCTATATCTCTGAATACAAAATCATAATTGTGGTTGCCATCAATGTAAATAAAATCTAAAGGCTCAACATCCTCACTAGTACACTCCTCAAAACATTTGAATACCCAAATTATCCTATCTTCAAAAAAAGTCAACAATATTTTTGCCTTATTTTTTGTTATCTCTAAATCTTCAGGCCAAAAACGGCGATCCTTAGCCAACGTGCTAGTCCACTCAGGATAATGCTGATACGGATCTATAAGATACAACAATCTAAGGTTAGGCATACATTTGAGGGTACGCAACGCATTTGTTCCTATAGCAACCCCCACCTCAGCACCTACAACACTTTGATTTTCAAACATTTTTCTAATAAAAACTAGAGCCTTCCTCTCCATCAGTACAGCTCCTCCAGTTTCTGCGTCCTCATTTCACGCAAATTAAACTGTGGATTATTTCGGAAGCGACTTTTCTCCTTAAAAAGCAGGTTTTGAACATACTTTTCGTTACTGAAATGCATCTTCCCATCCATAAGCATCAACTCATTGTTTGTAAAATCGAAAATCGTATTCATTCCCTTATGATCCTCATCACTAACATGAATAACATAACATTTTTTATCCAACAACAACTTAGCACCCGCCCTCTGCAAACAAATAGTAGTGAAACTATCCTCACTTCCCATCTGACCACAAAACTCTTCAGGAAAACCATTAATCTTAAGCACAAACTTTGTTCGAATGCTCATGTTTGTTCCATACAACCAACCAACAGGAAGTATATTATGCTCAACATTTTTTCCTGACTCAAAATCTGGAATCATAATCACATTTCCATTATAATCCTCGCGGTAATCCTTTATGAAAGTTTTTTTCCCCTTTTTTTCTACATGTGGACAAGGCTTATTCGCAACTTGGCATGGTCCACACCTATCATCCTCTTTTTGTTTTGGTGCCCAATTTAAGTGACCAACCTCATCATAACGTTCACGATACTCCTCTAAAGCTTTAGAAGAATAAGTGCCATGAGACATCCCTGCCATACCATCAAACCCAGCATCAAAAACTTTAACATGAGAACTAAGCCAATCTGGAGGAAGCCAAGAGTTATCATCGTGCCATACTATGAGCCTCCCTTGAGAATGAATTACACCAGTATTTCTGGCACTACTAAGACCTGGGCGAGTTCCAAACCTTTCTTTGTCACTGTGAAACCATGGTTTATCTTTCACGTAAACTATTGGAAAAGAATAGTCTTTGAATAGTTTTTTCACTTCACCTTTACGTTTATCATACAACGCATCAACAATAACATACTCAAAATCAGTAAACTTTTGTGCCTCTAGACTATCTAACATCTGCTTCCATCTTGGAACAGGACGAATCGTACACATATTCACGCTTACAAGAGGCTCCATTAACCATACAACTCCTTCAGATTTTTTTCCCGTATTTCACGTAAATTAAACTGTGGATTATTTCGGAAACGGTTTTTCTCTTTAAACATGTCTTCCACAAACTTTTCGTTGCTGAAATGCATTTTCCCATCCAACAGCATCATCTCAGAGTTTTTGAAATTAAACATCTCATTAAAATCCACATGGTCTTCATCGCTGTAGTGAATAATGTAGCTTTTCTTGTCTAAAACAAGTTTAGCGTTAATCCTTTGAAGGCACATAGCCACAAAGCTATCTTCGCTTCCCATCTGACCACAAAACTCTTCAGGAAAACCGTTTATTTTAAGAACACACTCTGTTCGGATGC
>SOJY01000015.1 GCA_004376385.1 Candidatus Bathyarchaeum sp. | reverse complement strand
GTCATGCTAAACCTTCTGTTTTTCATCTACATTAAAATCCTTTCGGAACTCAAGCACGTAAAACCTCATCAACCCATCTTTTTCATGTGACTTCTCAGGCGCTGTAAATCGCCTAAAGTTTTAACAGATAACTAGTACACGCAAGAAAAAAGGGAGTTATACGCCTACAAAATCTGCGGGGACATAGTTGAAGTTGTTGAGTCTGGTGCTGGAACTCTGGTTTGCTGCGGACAACCCATGAGTTCGTGGAAGACTAAATGTGTGTGCAATTATTTTGGCTATTTTTGGAGGTTAGCCTGAAATTTTTTGAGGGTTTTTTTGTAGGGGACCGGAGAGCGCGTAGAGTATTGAGCCCATGATTATGCTGTCAGCCAGAAGTACTGCATATGTTTGTTCGGTTAAGAGTATGTCGGAAAGTAATACGTTAAAGGGAGCAATTTTAACTATTATCAGGAAAATCGCTACAACATAGTGAAGAATACCTAATAGCAAAATTTTCTCATTAGTGTTGAGAGCTTTGTTTTCCATTTCTTTCCCTCTTTTTAGCTGATGATTTGCTGAGGCTCCCCCACGGCAATTGAGGAGGAAAATTAGTAAAACTCGAAATCAAAAGATGCTATTATTCCTTTTGGTAAGTTTTTCTGTGTTGACAATTGGTGCTTCTGTGGATTCTGTTGGTTGCATGCATTACGGGTTTCTGTGTATAACCTTCATTTAACCAAGAAAAGAAGCTTACGTATTTCGTTTCAAGCTTCAGTTCTTTGTTCATCGGAAATCAGGAACATTCCTATTTCCGCGAAAAAGTTTGGAAAAAATCGTACTCTTTTGTGTTTTCTTATGAATGCCGAGTCCTTGATGTTGATCTTCCTTTGAGTACAATATTCAATGAAATCGGAAATACCTAGAAAGTGCAAATTTGGTGTTTCATACCATTCGTGGGGAAGTGAAGGCGTCACCGGAACTTTTCCTCGAAAAAATATCTGGAATCTCGCAGGATAATATACAAAATTTGGGAAGCTAACAATGGTTTGTTTTCCAACCCTCAAAGCTTCTTTTAGAACAAAATCTGGCTTTTTCACTTGCTGAAGAGTCTGGCTTAATATAACATAATCAAAGGACTTGTCCAAATACTCAGCCAATCCAGTGTCTATATCCTGTTGAAAGACGCTTAATCCCTGCGCTACACATTCATGAATTGCCTGTTCATCAATTTCTATGCCCTGAGCACGCACCTGCTTCTCTTGAACAAGTAACGTTGTTAGCTCTCCGTCACCGCAGCCAAGATCCAACACTGAAGAGTATTGCCTGATCCAATCGAGAATAATCCTGTGTTCTAACTTAGAGGACGGATTTTTCATTTAATTCCTTCTCCTATCCGTTAGATACCGTTCTTAGAAAATGTTTGATCAGATGCGTTTCTTCTTTGATTTCCAAAAGAAAGGCGTCATGTCCATATGTGGAGTTGATTTCGCAGTATGTAGTATCGACCCCTGCCAGTTTGCATGCCTTAACAATTTCTCTGGATTGGTATGCCGGATACAGCCAATCTGATTTAAACGCTAATACGAGAACTTTTGCTTTTAGGTCTTTGAAGATTTTAGATAGCTTTTTTCCATTTAAGATGTTGAAGTAATCGATTGCTTTGGTTATGTACAAGTAAGAGTTAGCGTCAAATCTTTTCACAAAATTGTCGCTCCTGTATCGTAGGTATCCTTCAACCTCAAAGTCTGTGCCAAACTTGAACGGTCTTCCATGATTCTTGAGGCGCCTACCAAATTTCTCAGCCATCGAAACGTCACTCATGTACGTTATGTGCCCCACCATTCTAGCTACAGCTAACCCTCTGTCAGGAGCCGAACGGCCATAGTAGTCACCATTATTCCAGTTGTGGTCTGCCATGATTGCTTGGCGACCCACCTCATTGAAGGCGATTTGTTGTGGAGAATGCTTCATTGTCGTAGCAATTGGAATCGCAGAACCTATTCTGTCTGGATAATAAATCATCCACTGCAAAACCTGCATTCCCCCCATGGACCCACCGATTACCGTTAAGAGTTTATCAATCCCCAAGTGGTCAATCAAGCGGCGTTGTGCACTAACCATGTCTTGTATGGTTATGATTGGAAATTTTGTGCCATAGGGTTTGCCTGTTTTAGGGTTAGTTGATGATGGTCCTGTTGAGCCCTTGCAGCCACCAAGCACGTTGGAGCATACAACAAAATATTTCTCCGTATCCAAAGCCTTTTCTGATCCAATCATTGTATCCCACCAACCAGGACGTTTATCTCCCTTATGCAAGCCTGCAGCGTGGGCGTCTCCAGAAAGGGCATGAAGAACTAAGATTGCATTCGACTTTTTTTGATTGAGCTTGCCGTATGTTTCGTAAGCTAGAGTGATTGGCTCACGCTTTTCTCCGGATTCAAGAGTCAACTCTTTTGGTGAATTACCGAATGTGTAATACTTTGTTTCTACTGTTCCCACGTTTCCAACATTTTCTGTCACTGGTTGTCACCTCCATTTATACAATGAGGGGGGTTCCCTTGTAGGGTTGCTGCGCGTTTCATTGCTTTACTGCAGCGCGTAAAGCTTGGTCAATATCCTCCTTAATGTCTTCAACATCTTCAATGCCGATTGAAAGCCGTATGTAATCTTCTGTAGCTCCTGTTTCCTCCTGTTCTTCTCTAGTTAATTGCTGATGCGTCGTTGATGCAGGATGAATAACTAAGCTCTTTGCATCTCCTATGTTGGCGAGATGTGAAAGAAGTTTCACCGATTCGATAAACCTCTTTCCAGCTTCTAATCCACCCTTTATTCCAAAACCAACAATGCCTCCATAGTTGCCTTTCAGATATTTTTTTGCCAGTTCGTGACTGGGATGTTCTTCTAATCCTGGATAGTTTACCCATGCAACTAAGGGATGTTCTTTCAGAAATTGAGCTACAGCAAGAGCATTCTCAGAATGTTTTTTCATCCTTAAGGGTAAAGTTTCCAATCCTTGAAGAAACAGAAAAGCATTGAATGGACTCAACGCTGGTCCTAGGTCTCGAAGCAACTGTACTCGTGCCTTGATGATGAATGCCACGTTTCCTAAGCCCGGAAAGTTCCCGAAGGTTTCCCAATATTTTAGTCCATGATAACTTGGGTCTGGTTCAGTGAATTCAGGGAATTTGCCGTTGCTCCAATCAAATTTTCCGGAATCAACGATTACTCCGCCGATAGACGTTCCATGTCCCCCAATGTATTTGGTGGCAGAATCTACGATTATGTCCACTCCATACGCTATGGGTCTGACTAGCCCAATTCCAACAGTGTTGTCGACAACAAAGGGGATACCTGCTTCGTGCGCAATTTCTGCTATTGCCTCAAAATCTGGCGTATCCAATTTCGGGTTGCCAATTGTCTCCGCGTATATTGCTCTCGTTTTGTCTGTGATTGCTTTCTTGAATTCCTTCGGTTTTTGGGAGTCAACGAAGGTAGTTTTTCTTCCCAGCTTAGGAAAAGTGTAATGAAGCAGTTGATATGTTCCACCGTAGAGGTTATTCGCCGATACGATTTCGTCACCTAGTTGCGTAATTGTTAAGAGCGCCAAAGTTTCTGCAGCTTGTCCAGAAGCCACTGCCAATGCGCCTGTGCCTCCCTCGATGGCAGCAATTCGTTTTTCGAAGGCGTCATTTGTTGGGTTCATGATTCGGGTGTAGATGTTTCCGAATTCTTTTAGTGCAAAGAGATTTGCTGCATGTTCTGTGTTTCTGAAAACGTATGATGTGGTCTGGTATATGGGAACTGCTCTTGCTCCTGTCGCTGGGTCAGGGGCTTCTTGTCCAGCGTGCAACGCTAATGTACTTAATCTTTTTTTAGGCATTATATTCACTTCATGCTTTAACTAATGTTGTAAAAGCTCAACATATAACGGCGTTATATTCTTTCTTGTGAAAAATATTCCAAAAAGAATATTGGCGCTCGCCAACACTGCAAATCAACTACGAATAGACCCTACACCAAGCCAAAAAAAGGACCAAAAATCGCGCTATTTCGCACCTATTTTTTGTCGTTCTCGTTGTCGCACCTCAGTAAGAGGCAATCGTATTCTGATTGTGGTTTTGTTTCCATATATGCTGTATTTGTGGAGTTTCCTGCCTTCCGGAATCCTGTCTACCAAGCCACACCTTACAAGAGTCTCCAAATTTCTCCAAATCCCCTTCTTTGCTCCATTTTTCAGTTCCATCTTTTCGAACAGTTCATTTACCGTCATCTGCGAAGCATGTTTTTGATAATGGGAAGCCAATTCAATGAGAATCTGTCTGTTCCGTTTTGAGCCTAAAGCATCCAATGTTTTTTCAGTTAATTCCTCTGGAACAAACAAGCTCTCGTGAGTTCCCAGAATTGTTTCCATAGCCGTGTAATACGTTTTTATGAAGTCCCAGTAGTATTTCAAACAAAGCCGCTTTATCTCACGGGACACCGTCTCATCTTCCACATGATTTTTTGTCCCAATCTTTTTCCAGCATGGTTCCTCGCCTTTCTTTCTGGTTGCTGGAGCAAATGGCTGAATGATATTCCTTGCAAGATAATCGAGGAATTTTGGGGAGACTTTTTCCTGTTCGTAAATTTTGCGGCTAACATCTCTATACGAGTCACTTATGAATAGTGTCTCATCTGGGTTCAGGTCTCTTGATTGCAAGTATCTCATGGGCTTTCCGGAGATCGTAACTGGGTCAGGCAAAACAATAGTTGCGGGGTATCCAATATTGTGGTCTGCGCAGATCAACTTTTTGAGGATGGAGAGACCTGCATTCGATTTGTCAAAAATGTTGTATGATGTTCCTAAATAACTGAGGGACTCTAAACCCCAGCTGACATACGGGTACGTCTTTATTTCTGTTCCAAGTTTATTTCTGTCAAACAGGTAAATCTCAAGAAGCTCTTTGTCGTATTCTGTGAGATTATACGTCTTTTCTTTGAGCTTAACTCTCGTTGCTTCAAGAAGCTTCTCTCGTGTGTTTATTTGACTGAGGATGTTCTGGAGGCTCTTTTCAAAATCAAGAATTCTTAAGATACTGTAGACGTCTTTCTGGATTTCCACTCTGTCCTCAACAATCACCGCCTTTGCACTTGGAGAAAAGACTCCTTGGAAAAATTTGTGCGCCTCTGCAACCCGCTCTCTAATGTCTCCTCGGTGATAGCCTCTGCCAATATCTCGCAACGCTCCAATATACACAACTGGGCTGATGGAATAGCCGCTGTCTATGAGCTCCTCAACGAAGAAGAGAGGGAGAAAATGTTTTAGCTGCGCCACTTCCAAGTCTGCATGGAACGCAACCACGATAATCGAATTAAGTTTCCGCCTTTTCCATTCTTCGCCTATCCCATCAACAA
>SOJY01000210.1 GCA_004376385.1 Candidatus Bathyarchaeum sp. | reverse complement strand
TCTAACAATCCACATTTTCTTGTAAGCTTCTTTCTGATTATCTGCCTCAAGACTGTTTGCGGCTTCTTTTAGCAGGTCTTGCGCAGAGGCTAGTAGTGATTCTATTTCAGGCTGTTTTGAGGCGGGGAGTTTCCATGATGAACTTCTGGTTTCCTCTAGGCTTTTGAGAGCGAATAGAAAGAGCCCGTATTCTAGGTCGGAGGCTGCTCTCCAAGTCAGCTGTATAACTTTGTCTTCATCTCCTTTGGCTTGTGCATCTACAGCGTCTTCAAGATATTCCAGAGCAGAAGCTACAGCCTTTAAGGTTTTTTTGATCGGCATCATTTGATCCCCGAATAATGCAAAATGACTATGCTGTTGCTACCCATAACCCATGCTCGTTCTTTAATTTCTTTCTCTGCGGAGTAGATGTAGCCTCGAAAGTTTTAAGTGCGGAGGGAATTAAGCCTTATGTTCGAGGCGGGAAAACCAGTTGAGAGACAGGTCTTTGGGTGCTCTACTCTTTGTTTTAGCATTGGTTGCTATGGTTGGGTATTTTTGGTTGCTTTTTTTGGCTCCCGAAGACTTAGTTTTTTTGGGAAAAACCATCAGCGAATGGGCGATAATTGTTCCAGTTATAATCCTAGTCTATGCTGTTCTTGTTGTGGTGGCGTGGATTGGCTGGGCTTTGGCTTCTACAGCGCCGCCCCTCCCAGTTACTGTGGAAGTTTCAGATGATTGAGAATGGAGAGCGGCTATTTCTTTATTTTAGCTCTCAGGAAGATTGCTGAAACAGCACCTATCACTATAGCTATTAGTACAATTGGGAAAATTGGGTCTATCACGAATGTTTGAGGTTGCCACATGTTTGTGTTTTCCGCTTTTGTAGTAATGGTGAAGTTAGTGTATGTTGAGGTTGCTTCAACGAGAAACCCTGTAGACTTGTCCCAGTAGAACATGGTGTATGATGTAGTTGCGGTTACAACAGTTCGTTTTGCGCCTGCGTATCTTTTCTCTTCGATTCCACTGATAGTTATGTTGCCCTCGTTTTGTTCCGGGAATGTGTCACCTTCACTCAAGTTTGCGGGGATAATGAATGAATCTCCGATCTGACCCGTCTCAAGATTCAGGGTTGCAGTTGTAGTTTCCTCTCTTCCATCAGAATAAGTTGACGTGATTTTGATGTCGATCTTTTTTTCATCAACGCCTACTATTTCGATTTTAGCCCCATTTACATCATGCTCCGCGGGAACGTTGCCCGTGCAAGTTACCCTGTATTCTATCCAGTCGCCTTCCTTTACACCCACTACAATCTCAGCTGAAGCAACCGCTGAAAATATTGCAGTAACGAGAACTGCCAAACAAATCGTACATAACAGAATTTTTCTCGTCATAATACCTCATAATCAAGTTATTTCTTCAGTTTTTATGGCTTGCGGAAGCGCAACATTATGTAATGGTTATTTTTCTATGTGGATTTGGCTTGCTCCCGCCTCTTTTTCGATACGTATTACATGATCTGCTTTTTCTGCGAAAGCTTCGTTGTGGGTTACAGCGATTATCTGTTCGATAGCCTTCAAGCGGCTGACCGCCTCAGCCAACCGATCCACGGAACCGTCTTCTCTTCCCAGACTCTCTGTAGGCTCATCCAAAAGAAGCATGTAAAGACCATGCCCCGTCCTCGACTGCATAATCAGCTGCCCAAGACCTATACGATAAGCAAACGCCAGCAGCGTCCGTTCTCCGCCTGAAAGATTCGAAACTTCCCGTTCGTAGCCCTCTTCGCTGCTGACAAACGGTGAATATGTCTCGTCAATTTTAATGTTCAATGCGGGTCCCACATCTCCGACCAGGCTGTCTAGTACCTGCTGGACAGTTCTTTGGAGGTACGTAACGAATTCGCTTCTAAGTTTAGGCTGGATACTCCTGTAGGCAACTCGGATTCTATCGATAACTTCAAGAAGCTTTCCAATTTTTTCTTTTCTCTCAATCTTCTTCTGAGTAATATCTAATCGTTCCTTCAAGTCGTCTACTCTTGAAGCGAGATCCGTTTTTCTTTTTTCCAAAATATCCAGTTCATGCTTGGCATTGAGTTGGTCAGTAAAAGCGTTTTTTTGCTGTTTTCGCGCAGACTCCAACTCAGTAACATCAAACTTAGCTATCTCTTCTTGTGTTTCATCCAATTGTTTCTGTAGTTTCTTCTCTTCTTCCTGTGCCGCTTCAACTTCAACAGAAAACTTGGTCAATGACTCCTGCTTTTCTGTAACCTGTTTCCGGATGTCTTCGATTCGAGGAGTAAGCTGCTGCAGATTTGAAACAGCGCGATTGGCTGTAATGTGAAGGCTTTTTAGTTCATCAAAGTTTTTCTGCAGTTCCGTCAGCCTTTTTTTGTGTTCAGCCTGTTCATTTTGAAGGTTTTCCTTGAGGCTTTTCTTGTAATCTCCAGTGAGGTCTTGAAGACAGCGGGGACACTTGTTTTCAGCTATTATGCTTGAAATATTGCTTATGGAAGCGGTCATCTCTCTTTTTGTAGCTTCCTGTTCGCCGCCGATGGTTCTTAGTTGCTCCTCAACAGCAAAAAGATGGCTTCTAAGCTCTTCAAACGTTTTATCTGCGTCCCATCCAATATTTTGGAGCGCGTTTCGATTGGACTTCTCCTGCGACTCGATCTGAGACAAAAGCTTTTGCAGCTCATCAAGGCGCCTCTTATTTGTTTCATTTTGGTTTGCCAATTCTCTGGACCTTTTCTTGATGTTTGCGATGTTTGTTTGAAGCTGAATCTCTCTTCTCTGTAGCGCCTCTGTTGTTTTTCGCAGTTCCTCTAGACCATCAAGATGGGCAGACACCTCATGGAGTGCAGACTCTGCTTTGGCAAGTTTTTCTTTTGCATCTTTGAGTTGACTGGTAACGGACGAGAATTCTTCAACTGCACTGATATAATCAGCCTCAAGCTTGCCAACACGGATTACGTCCGCGTCCCGTTCGAGAACATTCTTCTCAACCTCATATTCTCTCTCAAACTGGTGCAACCCGCTCCAAGCCACATTGTAGTCGGAAAGCCCGAACAGTTTATCCAGTTTTGTCTGGCGCTGCCGCGGAGTGATGTCTAACAGTTCTTTGAGGTGTTCTTGGCGAACCCAGACAACCTCTCGGAAGATGTTTTTGTCTAGTCCAGTCAGAGCCTTCAGCTCCTCGGCAACTGCATCGTTTTTGTTGCTTGCAACCAACTTGCCGTCTCGATAAAACTTGAGTTGGTCAATGTCTTGGTTGATGCCCTTTCCGCGCCTTTGAAGCGCCCTGTGAATCTTGTAGGTTCTGCCGTTATGGACAAAAACTGCGGTTACTTTTCCCTCTTCTGCGTCTTCTCTGAGTAGATAGTCGTAGCTTCTGCCTAAGGGGTCTCCGAAGAGAGCAAAATCGAAGGCATAAAGAACCGTGGATTTTCCTTGTCCCAGACCGCCCACAATACAGTTGAATCCATTAACAAACGGAACCACCGTTTTGATGTGCGACCTGATATTCTCTAAATGCAGAGACTCCAGTTTCAAAGAAACTCCTCCAGCTTCTCCTTCACTTTTGTTTCCCGCTTCGCCACCAATGGACCCAGCAGATCGACGGCGAGCCTAGCAATCTTTTCGCTCTCCTCCCGCTTGTAGCTTTCAGAAAAAATCTCAAAGAAGTACTCGAAAGACTTGGTTTTCATGTCCTTCATGTCTCCCCCGAAGATGGAGCGGATTATCTCCTCCGAAATTTCGGTTTCTCTAAGCCGAAGAACTGGATGAACAAAAAGAGCCTTCTCACCCGCATTTCTTATTTGTGCGAGGTCGATTTCTCCACGTCCAGCCTCTGCGGGCAGCACTCCCTTGATAACGGGAACTACGATGGCTTCCGGTTCCTCGCTTTCTTTAATTCGCTGCACCACTGCCTCAGTTATCTTCGAGGGAGTCAAACCCGTGTAGGTTTGCTCCAGAATAATGAACTTACGCGGAGTCTCCAGCCGTATTCGTTCAAGTTTTGGTTTACCATTCTTGTTTACTTTGACATGGTAGAAGCCTTTCTTGGTTTTCGCCTCATCATAACTTGCCGTTTCAGTGCCGCCGCTATAGACGAGAAGCCCATTCTTGAACCTAGACTTGTACGGCTTGTGAATATGTCCACCCGCGTAATAGTTGAAGCCTTCAGGAAGACTTTCTGGGCTGGCTTCAGCCTCCATCTTGGGCGGCTTAATGGCGGGAATATCCAAAGCCATATGAAAAACAAGAATATTAAACAGCGAGGGGTCAGGGGCGGGCTTGTTCTTTTCCAGAAAGGCAGGCAACTCTTCTTGGGTTTTTCTGGCTGTTCGAAAGTTGGGAATGCCATAAACGTAGCAGCTTTCGTTTCTCCAAGATGCGCCCTCATGACGAGGCAAATACCAAATCAAACCTGCACTATCTAGAGGGTTAAGAATTGTGCTTGTTATAACGTTAGGCGCAGAATCGTGGGAACCATCAACGGCGAGAACAGGTATCCCAGCGTCTCTGAGCCTCCGAAAGTTGATTATAGCCACCTCAAGAGTGGAGTTTGATGGGCGCGCATGCTCAAATATGTCCCCCGCAAGTATCATCAAGTCCGGCTCTAACTCGATTGTTTTGTCCACCAGCTCCCCAAAGACACTATTGAAGTCTCTGCGGCGCACATCCAGATTGTACTGAGCGTAACCCAGATGCAAGTCAGCGGCGTGAACAAAACTGAACGGCTTCATTACGTCCTCTTTCTCCTCTCTCCAACCGTTACCTCGTAAACCTCTAGTTGCCTCAGTGGCTTTTATAAGTTAAAGCCCAAATCGCTTGAATAGTTTTTCTTGATGTTTGGAAGCAACTTCTGTTCATATTAGGAGACTAATAACAGCTGATTGTTGAAAACAACCTTTTTACGTCCACGTTCTCCTTCTCTCCCATTCACGTAGGAAACGCGTGCCACCACACGCGAGCACAGAGTTGGTCATTAGTCAAAGTTTCTTGACAAAAATCCTTTAATAAAAAAATGATTAATACAATTTAACGAAGATGATAAAGTTATCTAAAAAGTTGTTTCTTTTAAGCATAGTTATTTTTGTTTTACTCAGTTTCCCAATAATTAATTCGGTTGGGGCATCCTCGGTAATGTGGAGCCAAACTTATGGAGGCGTAGGTGAGGAAGTTGCTCATTCGTTGGTTGAGACCTCTGATGGGGGATACGCCCTAGCCGGCTACACACGGGATTTTGGTGCTCCTGAGGGGGATGGTGATTTTTGGTTGGTAAAAACCGATGCAAATGGGAACATGGAGTAGAATGAAACATACGGCGGAGTCCTTAATGACTATGCTTGTGCGTTGATTGAGACAAAAAATGGGGGATACGTCATAGCTGGAGGACTA
>SOJY01000166.1 GCA_004376385.1 Candidatus Bathyarchaeum sp. | reverse complement strand
TTAGGGAGACACACGAAAAAGGTTCCGCCACTCGTTCTTTGAATCTTGCGGAGATACATCTTTGAATCCTCAAGCAACTATTGAATTAGTTTAAAGCAAAACGCATTATTAAGAGTTAACTAACAAACATCTGAATAATAAGAAAATATCATAACAGGTATAAACGCCCCCAGTAAAGGAGGAAAACCCGAAAAGACAGTTTTTTTGTCTA
Organism: Candidatus Bathyarchaeum sp.; assembly: GCA_004376385.1. GTDB lineage: Archaea > Thermoproteota > Bathyarchaeia > Bathyarchaeales > Bathyarchaeaceae > Bathyarchaeum. Next base: position 1,295 of record SOJY01000166.1, on the reverse strand, counting down.
GAGTAAAGAACAGAATTAATAGGATACGAAGCACATATTACCATTTCAACAGAGGGAATCAAACGAGGAAAAAATTATGAGTGAAGGCGAAAGGCTACAGAAAGCCGTTTCCTTCACAATAGAATCTGGATACCAATTGGACAAAGAGGCTTTCGAATTCTTGAATGTAGTAGCTAAAACAGAAGACCCTCTCTATTTAATGGAAGAAGCTGTCAGGAAAATCAGAGATTTGTCTCAAAAGCCTCTGTTCATAGACCGAGTTTTTCTGGAGACTATGAAAAAGGAGCGGTGTGTTGAAGAAGAGAAGCAGCTTCCTTCAATTTCATCGTTAACCACTTCTGAATCAAGAAAGAGTTTTAGACCGTACGCTAAAGATGTTGAAGATGAAGTAAAAGTTCTCGTAGACCCAACAAAAAAAATATGCACAACAGGCTCCATCAAAGAATATCTGGAATACTTTCAAGACAGGTTTGAAAGATTAAAGAAGATTCTTAGAAAAAGAATGGATGTAAAAAATGCTGTACCCATATCGGTTGCACTAAAGTCGCCGACCAAATCGAAGGTTAATATCATAGGTATGGTTACGGAAAAAATAGAATCCAAAGAAAGACTCTTCGTGAAAATCGAGGACATAGAATCAAGCGCCACCGTACTCGTATCTCCAAACTTAAGCAAGGAAATTATAGCAAAAGCCCAGTCTCTACTATTAGACCAAGTTATCTGTGTAAAGGCTATAAAAGGAAACAACGACCTACTTATCGCAAAAGACTTCATCCTGCCAGAGGTGCCACAGAAGACCCCCCACAAAGCTTCAATCCCAATCTACGCAGCCCTCATATCAGACATTCATGTTGGAAGCAAAAAATTCATGGAAAAAGAATTCAACCGATTTCTACTATGGCTAAAAGGAGAAAAGGGCAACGAAAAACTGAGAAACATCGCCAGTCACACCAAATATTTGGTCATAGCAGGTGACATTGTAGACGGGATAGGAATCTACCCAGGACAGATGGAGGAACTGGCGATAACTGACATTTATGAACAGTACCGGGAAGCCGCAAAACTCCTCGAGCATGTTCCCGAGTATATAGAAATAATAATTATTCCCGGCAACCATGACGCATCTAGAAAGGCATTACCACAACCGGCGATACCTAAAGAGTATGCAGAACCGCTATATGAAGCCCGAAAAATATATTCGCTTGGAAGCCCCTCCACAGTTAGCCTCCACGGAGTGGAATTACTTCTATTTCACGGACGGAGCTTAGATGACATCGCAGCGGTTGCCCCAAACG
>SOJY01000125.1 GCA_004376385.1 Candidatus Bathyarchaeum sp. | reverse complement strand
CTTTTTCAGAAAAACCGTATTCTCCACAAAAACCAATTCTGCTGGCTTTGAGAAAGCGTTTCTTGGCTTTAATGTTATAACCGAGAAAACGTATTGTATCTGTAAGCTCAGGAAGGAAAAAAGATGAAACGTAGCACACTACTGTTCTGCTTTATACTTATCATGATTATAGTGTCGCCTCTTTTTTTGGTAGCTTTGAACGTCGGCATCGATGAACAGGATTCAGACCCAGACTTTTTTCTGGGAGTAGAATATGCTATCGACAATCACAGTGTTGAAGGCTGCAAAGCCTTGGTTGATAGGGTAAAGAATTTCACGAACGTTTTTGTTGTTGACTCCGTCGGAATAACATTTGACATAAACAATCTTAACGAGGTCTGCGACTATGTCTACGATGCTGGGCTATACTTTTACGTCTTCTTTATTTCTCTAGTTTATTATGAAAGTGAGAACACCTACATCTTACGATACAATTACTATCCTCACATGTGGATTGCAGACGCCAAAGAAAAATACGGTGACAAGTTTTTAGGAGCCTACGCCATGGATGAGCCAGGAGGAAACCAGCTGGACGCTGGCAGTTTCCAAATGGTTACAGAGGCGGTAAACCAGTCGGAAGCCGCCGAAACATTTGTCTGTTTGCTTAATGGTCACTTCGGATATTACTCTTATGCCCGAGAATGTGAAGGCATCACTTTGTTAACTTCAGATTATGGTCTCTACTGGTACGACTACAAGGCTGGTTACGACATTGTATTAGCTGAGTTTGCTTGGAATCACAGCAGACCGCTACATGTTGCGCTTTGTAGAGGCGCCGCCAATGTCCAGAATAAAGATTGGGGTGTCATGGTCACATGGACATATGATGGACCACCGTACCTCGTTTCAGGTGATGAACTTTACGATGACCTGATTTCAGCGTACCATAATGGAGCAAAATACGTGGTAATCTTTGATCATCCAAACACAGATTATTCAGAGTATGGAATATTAACTGAGGAACACTTTGATGCCATCGAAAAATTCTGGAACTACGTAAACGATAACCCAAGCAAACATGGAACAGTAAAAGCAACAGTGGCTTATGTTCTTCCTGAGAACTTTGGTTTCGGATTCCGGAGTGTTGACGATAACATTTGGGGGTTGTGGAGTGCCGACACGGATGAGCGGGTGGAAAAGATTTGGAGCGACGTTAACCAGCTATTAGAAGAGTATGGTTTCAGGTTAGACATTGTTTACAGTGACCCAGAATTCAACGATAGCCTTCAACAGCATTATGATGAATTATTTTTCTGGAACGAAACATTAAACTAGAGACTGGTTTGGTGACTGGCGGCTGCATTTAGATGAAGACGGATGTTAGTCTAATTTCAGAGCTTTCATCGACTGGAATCTATACGCTACTGTTGTTTTTGTCAAAGGAAGTTACAGTGGACATAGGAATGTTGGGAAAGCAGAGGCTTCCAATGGGACACTACACTTACACTGGCTCAGCGTTAGGCAAGGGAGCCTCAAGCCTCAAACATCGAATAGCTAGGCACCTGAGGAAAGAAAAACGGAAGTTCTGGCACATAGATTACCTTCTGGCAGACGAAAACGTGTCCGTGGAAGCGGTTATAGTCGCTGAAACCAACGAAGATATGGAGTGTAACCTAAACAGCTACATGAAGAGTATAATGGGAGCAAAAGTTCCAGTCAAAGGGTTCGGAGCCTCTGATTGCAAGAAAAACTGCGGAAGCCATCTAGTGCATTTTCCAGAGATTGAGAATGTAGATTGGTTGGTTCAGAAACTTGTTAGACATCTCCAGTCATCATCTGGCATTCTTTCGGTCTTTGTGGTTGACTAGAGCTTTTTCGGCGGCTCATTTTTGGTCTGTCCGTCTTTTGGGTATAAACAATAGAGTCAAAAAGACGCCGGCTAGGAAGCCTCCCACATGAGCGGTGTGGGCGACGTTTTCTACGATTCCGGAGGATACGTATGCGGTTTCGGTTAGGATTGTTATGAAGACGAATAGGATGGCTGGAAGTGGGATGGGAATGAAGCCGAAGAGTTTGAGGAGCCAGCGAAAGGGAAATAGAATAGCAAATGCAGCCAGAACGCCGAAGATTGCTCCTGAAGCACCTATGGTGGGGATAGCAGATGTGCTGTTTAGGTAGGAGTGAAAGAGTCCTGCGATAATGCCGAAGGCTAGATACAGCCCCAAAAAGCGGAAATTACCCAATTCTCGTTCAACCGCGTCGCCGCTCACCAACAGAAAGAACATGTTCAGTCCCAGATGAATGATGTCGGCGTGCAAGAACATGGATGTAACTAGGGATAAGAGGTTCATGCCATTCATGACCTGAACTGGAACTAAACCGTAAGTTTGGATAAGCAGGTTATAGGACTCGGGGTCTGTTAGGCTCTGCAGGAAAACTAGGATGTTCGCCACAATAATCAAGTACGAAAATACAGCAACCTTAGACGCCAAAGACAAACCGCCCCTAACAGTTAGATGCTCACTATTTCCCAAGAAACATAAAATCCTTTTTGTCCAAACCAAACACTCATTCTCTAGGCTAATAACCTATAATTATGGATAAACACAAAATAACTCATTAGCGGAGAAACAAACACGTTTTTCGTTTGGGAAGTGACGAATATGACAGAGACAGCCGTAGTGTACTCACCTAAGTATCTACATCACAAAACAGTACCTCACCACCCTGAAGTTCCTTCGCGCCTCAGGGTAATCATGAGAGAACTGAACAAGAGCGGCATTCTAGAAAACGAAAACTGTTCTCTCATCGAACCTGAAAATGCCAGCATCAACGACTTGCAGTTGGTCCACGACAACGACCATATTCAGCGAATTAAACAGTTTTGCGGGTGTGGCGGCGGACTGTTGGATGTCAGGGACACGGTGGTTTCTTCCGAAAGTTATGATGTTGCCCGTTTGGCTGCCGGAGGAACTGTGAAAGCGGCTGATCTGGTTATGACAGGGAAGTATAGAAATGCCTTCGCATTTGTTAGACCTCCGGGGCATCATGCTGGACCAGATTATCCCATGGGCTTCTGCATCTTCAACAATATTGCAGTAGCTGCTTCTCATCTACTAGAAAATTTCGGCCTTGACAGAGTTTTGATTTTGGATGTAGATACTCATCATGGAAATGGAACACAGGAAATTTTCTACAGAAGCGACAGGGTTCTCTACGTTAGCCTCCATGAGGACCCCAGCGAGTTTCCCTTGGCAGGTTTTGCTGATGAGGTGGGCGAAGATGAGGGGTTAGGATACACGGTGAATGTTCCGTTTCCCTATGGAACAGGCGACAGAATCTATCTCAGAGCCTTCAACGAGATTGTGGTTCCAATCATCAATCAGTATAAGCCGCAGTTCATTCTTGTCTCCACGGGATTTGACGCCCACTACACAGACCCAGTGGGGAACCTGTCACTTTCAGCTCTCAGCTACGCCAAAATATTTGATGCCGTTTTAGAGTCAGCATCAAAGTTTTGTTAAGGAAAACTTGTGGCGGTTCTGGAGGGCGGATACAGCCTAAGGTTTCTTGGAAAGATGGCGTGCACAGTGACTGCAAAGATGGCTGAGATTACCTATTCCATCAAAGATAAACCTCGTTGTGCAAATCTGAAGATACGGAGAAAGGGAGAAAAAACGATAGAACAAGTGAAGAAAATTCAATCTTCATTCTGGAACATAAAATCTTAATTTTTCTGAAATAGAGAAAGGGTTGGGGAAATCTAACTGTTTCCCCCGAAATGGGATAGTTGAATCGGGTGCTTGGTTTACTCGATGACTTCAATTGCACCTTCGGGACACTGCATCTCGCATGCTCTGCAAATGAGACAGTCCTCAATGTTTACGGCAACAGACTTTCCGTCTTTCATTTCGTAAACACCGACAGGACAAGTGTCAACGCATGTTTCGCATCCGTTGCATTTTTCAACATCGATTTTGATTTCAACCATTGGATAATCAACTCCGCTTTTTAGATTTTAATCAAAATGAAGCAATGAAATAAAAACGTTTTGTAAAAAAAGGAAACTATTCGCGGAGTCTTAGAAGAACTCCGTCGATTGTTGCTTCAGCCTCTTCGATTCTGTGGTTGTATTCTTCCAGAAGCTTTCTATATGCTCCCTTGGAAACTTCTCCGCGTCTGTATCTTGATTCAACCCGTTGCAGGTCTCTTTCTGCGCCTTCAAGATTTGCTTCAGCCACCTCTATTTGTCTCATCATGTTTGCATACTTGGAGCCAGCAGCTCTTATTTTCTCACGAAGAGAGGAGAGGTTCCTAGAAACCGTGGAGAGGCGTCCGTCCAGCATCTTTCTCCTGACTTTGTATCTGCGTCTAGGGATTTTGCCTTTTTGCAGCCGCTCTTCTAGGGATTCAAGTTCTGACCGAATCCTTGTTTTTTCTTCATAGGCGTCAATGAAACTTTTAAGGTCCTTTGATGGAACCTGAATTGTTGAAACGGTAATGGTTTTGGGTGTGCCCAAGAAAAGAAATATTGCTGACGCGGCAATTGCTAGAATTCCTACCCATATGGTTGGGTAGAAGGACCCCCAGAATACAAGGTATTTGTAGTTGATGTTGAAGTTGAGGTCTTGGGATGGTGTAACATCGGAGAAAGCGAAGGTTATGGTTTCTTGAAGGCTACTTGTTTGAGGAGTAGAGGATTGGAATTCGGCGCCTTTGGGGAGAGTTATGGAGACCGATAATTTTCCGATCGTTGATTTGAATTGTTCATAGAAGGTAAACTGTAAGCTGTAGTCGACTCCATTCTGTTGACTGACGTAATTTTCCCAAGGAATGTGATAATTTAGATAGAGCGTTTCCGTTTCGTTTGTATCTATGATTGATCTGAGATTCACCGTCATAATTTCGTTTTCCGTTGACGCCTCAAGTGTACCCATCTCGTCACGCACTTCAAAGTCGTAGGCGTCTTCTGGAAAACCAATTTCAACGGTGCTTATCCAAAATCCAATGTTGGTTATGCGGTAAGCGTTAGTAACGTAGATGCTTCCCGCCTGATCCAAGATTATCTCCCGTTCGATCTCATTGAATTCGATTTCAATAAGTGGGCGTTGGAATTCGTCGTAGCTATATTGCTTTGACAAGGAGAGGTCATGCAACTCACTAAGCGTGTTATTAGATTCGTCGTAAAGGTAGATGCTAGCAATCGTAGCAGGGTTAACAGTTGATGCATAGATTTCTGTGCCATTTAGGGCGAGGTAGACAACGTGAATGCCCACATCAAGATATGTGGAATTCTTGGTCAAGACAATAACGTAATTAGATGATGCATCATAAAGCCCGCCAGCATCCACGGTGTATGTTGCTGCTGTGGTGACATTAATTTCTACGCCCAAATTAAGGTAATCAAAGTATCCATCGCCATCACTGTCCACTCCCTCATCATAGATTGTGCCAGTGAGACTTGCTG
>SOJY01000119.1 GCA_004376385.1 Candidatus Bathyarchaeum sp. | reverse complement strand
GGTTCTTTGCTTCAACATTCTATGATTGATTTGCTAAATAGCAAAAAAATAAAGACATTAAAAGAAACTGTAATTCCGAAATGTAATCCGTGTCTAATGAATTGTACAACAGAATTTTCCTTGCTTGCCAAATCACCTTTAAAAACTATCTTGAGCAAATATGGCAGTTTTAGGCTGTGAAAGAAAACAGATACGCAGGGTTATATTGCAAAGAAGAGGGATTAAAGAACAATAAGATGCCGTGAATTAAGTGGTTGAAACCGACGCTTCAGTGAGTAGTGCGTGGCTTCCAGAAAAGCGTAAGACTATCAGAAGAACCGCTCCACTTCTGTTGATCGGTCTGTTGATCTTCGTTGCCTACCTCTATTTCTTTGTTGACATACCAGAAATGCTCATAACTATCCAGCAAATCGACATCTTCTACTATTCGCTGGCGGTCGCTGTTCTCCTGTTAAACCTGCTGGCATATTCTCTAACTTGGCAATGCCTTCTACGTTCCCTCGCGATCAATGTTCCCTTCAAAAAGACTTTGCTAATTACTTGGGTTGGAGCCTTTGTTGAGTTCTTTGTTCCATCCGAGTCAATCGGTGAAGATGTCTCCAAAAGTTACCTTATGACAAAAGAGTCAGGTGAAAACACAGGAAAAGTTGTAGCGTCAGTTCTGGGTCAACGAATCATTTCCATGGTAGTAACCTTGATTGTTCTGATCGTTTGCTCTCTTTCGTTGTTCAGTTTACAATACGACATTCCAGCACTCGTCTCCACTCTGATATTACTCATATCCGTCGGTACCGCCATTCCGCTGATCTTCATACTTCTTTTATGCAAAAAAGAGCAACTGAGCCACCGGTTAATCGATTTGTTGCTACGTTTTGGCGTTTATATTTCTAGGGGTCGCTTAAACCTTGACAGCCTAAGATCCAAGGCAAAAAACGCTTTGGAGTCTTTTCATCAATCAATAGAAATCTTAAGTAAGAATCCAAGAAGCTTAGTTCAGCCGATGTTTTTTTCTCTAGTGAGCTATTTCCTCAGCATACTTGTATCCTATTTCGTCTTTGTCTCTCTTGGCTACACAGTTAGCTTTGTTCTACTAACAATCGTGTATTCTCTTAGCCGTAGCCTTCAAACCATCCCCACCATGTTGCCCGGTGAAATAGGGTTTATCGAGATTGTTATGACCAGCCTTTACATTGCCCTCTTAGGACCGCAAGCTGCCGCAGTTAGTGCCGCGGCAACCATTCTAACACGAGTTCTATGGGTATGGCTCAGACTTCCGCTAGGATTTATAGCACTCCAGTGGATTATGCGTAGAGGTCTACTGTAACTGCCCAGCTAACAGAAGAAGCTTAGAAAACATAAACTGTGACCCCTGCTCCTTGTTGGCTGGTTGGGGGAAGCGCTGGCGCCTTCAGCGATAGAAAAGTTTCTATCCGCCGAGTTGACGGGTGGCTCAACGAACATTAATAACTGTGCATGCACGCGCTTTAGTCTTCTTCTACGAGTTGCATGGGTTGT
>SOJY01000035.1 GCA_004376385.1 Candidatus Bathyarchaeum sp. | reverse complement strand
CTAGCATTGCAACTAATCCTATCGCCATTATGCTCATCAATATTTTCTTGTTCATGTTAGTTTTTCTCCTTTCTCTCTCTTTGTTCTCTTTCTGCCCTTCAATTGGGGCTAGGCGGTTTCGCGCCTCCAAGGGATTTACCCTTGGCTTGTTTTCGTTTTTAGCATTCTTTTGTTAGTTTCAGGGAAGTTGATTCTGAAACAGAATGTTAAATCTCATTTCTGTTCTAGGGGGCAACCATTTTGCATATGTTGGATTAAAGCGTTATGAAAGATTTTACTAGTAATTCAATAACTCTTTTCTAGTATATTATACCATAATCATTTGATTAACAACATTATTAATTGATACGAAAACGTTATCAAATGATAAGCGTCTCACCCCTACCAATGTTGACGAACCGAAACAAAACGTATCAAATGCAAAACTAGATGAAAGCTTGGTTCGTAACAATCGAAGAAAAAAAGGTTAATGCTCTATGTTTCTTGGTGTTTTGCCAAGTATTTGAGCGAGAACGGTTTAAGAATTGGCGCCGTAAGGTCGATCAACATTGTATCATAGTGCTCTAGCTGATCCGCAAATTCTGACTCCACTTCATTGGTAAACTTGGCATATTCTGCATAACTCTTGTGGAGAGTTATCGCTACAGCATTCATTCCCAGACCCTGAGCTCTTGAGGCAAATATTATGTTTGGCTGTTTATGCAGCCAGCTTATTGCTTTTTTATTCGCATCACGTGTTATTATCTTTTTGAATTTAGCACAAGAAATCGCCATAATCCTGTATCCCATCTTAGCAAAATCTGGAATCACAGAAAACTCTTTCACAGTTCCTTCTGTTACAAGTTGCTTTTTCATCCTTGATACAGTTGGTTGTGAAACTCCCAGAACCTTCGCTAGCTCCCTATCACTTCTGTTAGAATTCTTCAGAAGCTCCAATAGAAGAGAAGTCATTGTAGCACTAGAATGTCTAGTAATAAGCGCCAACCCCATAAAGACCTTTAGACGGTTCTATTAATTATCATTTGTGAAACAATCCTCTAGAAAACTATTAGCGAATAAATAAACAGGTCTAATTTCTAACATACACGTCAGTTTTGGCGCCATAATGACATTCCGGCAACCTGTAACAGGTTCAATGGATGACAAGCAAACGAATTCATGTGGACTCGTTTGAGTGGGTCCTCAAAGAGCCTGTTTTCAGATAAGTTGGGAATTGTTTTTGTATTGTTAGTGGTTGCTTTTCTTTCATGGGACATTTGAGTTATCAGGCGCTTCTGAATGAACATGTAACCACAGTCACACCTGAATCCAACAACTTCGTCGTCTTCTTTTATCAGGCTATGGATACGCGATGCAGCGCACCCTTTCTGGTTTTTGTGCACCTTCCAAGTTAAAGCCAAGTCATCTAAGGTTAAAGCCTGAACAGTTTTTGCCTTAAAGAGGAACCAGAGGACATACGATGCTAACGCAATCCAAAAACCAAACATCAACAAATACAACAACATGGTCATTCAACTTTTCTTGTTATTTTCGCGCTCGGCAAATTTACAGCACATTCTATGTTGGCCCACATCACTTGACAACTATTTTTGGGACAGTAAACATTAAACATCTTGGCTTTCGTAACAGGATTTCTTTCGTCATCTATCCTCTGTCGGATGCTACTCAATTCACTTTTTAGTCGCCTACGAACGATTGATTTCTCTGTAAAATCCACTAACCCCTAGTTATACCGTGCTTCAGTTTGCCTGATAGAAAAACAACAAGAGTGAGTTTTAAGTCATATGAAGATGCAATATGAATCGAAGTTAATTGTTCATATTCAGATTTAGAATAAAAACAGATTTAGAGTGAAAATAATAACGAAAAAACGAAGGCTTATCCCGAAAACAAGGAAAAAAAGTTTTTGGAGAGCACCCACTCTACAGACAGAAACGGAATTCGCTGAACTAGCTGTTGTACAACTTTACGCTTTGATCTTCTCTTTCTTGATTACCTTTCTGAACCTTTTGTCGCAGTTTCCGCATTTGTATAACGCTATCGTTAGTTGTAGTCTTTCACCAGCCTTACTAGGCCTTCCAGCCATCTGCCACGTCTTAGTCGGCTTTGACAGGGTTTCACATTCAGGGCACTCAACTACTTCAGGGTTACCTAAAGCGTTTAGCAGCTCTAGTCTGAGGGCTTCGCCGGTGCTGGACATATTTGCGATTCGTTCAGCCAACTGAGTTTCTTTGAAAACCTCGTGAATCCATCGTGCAAAGTCCCCTCTGTTTTGATGAAACTCTAGAGAAGCAACTGGAACTTTCACCATCTTCTTCTTAAGATCATCCAGATTGAAGGCAGCCTCAAAGACTGGTTTGTTGAAAGCTTCGTAAAAGTAGAATCCCCATTCGGGAGTGACTTTTTCTCCCTGTTTTAAAGGAATATTCAATTTAGGTATGTCCCCACAATCTTGTTTATATTCGTCCAGAAGATTCTTAACTGTTTCGTCCCAGTTCATGGTGTCCATTCTTCGATAGTACACGGTCTCACGTTTACGCGGATCATCAGAAAAGTTTGTTTCAAGATAGCGAGTGAAGGTTTCGCGAAGGTTGGAACTTCCGCCAAGGTAGAGTATAACTCGGTTTTTGTCGTAAAAAGCGTAGACACCAGTCTCTTCTGGAACGCCTTTTGCTCTTTCTCCCCATAGATACAATTTACCTTGAATTGGCATCTTATCTCCCAATAGAAATAATATGGTAGGACATATTTATGAAGCCTTTGGCACTTTCTCCCAGAAAACGTGTGCCCAAATCCTAATTCGCCACTAGAACGGACAATTGTTCCATCTAACTATGTCTTGGAGGTCCCTCTTGGGCACATGTAATACTCCATTTTCATCAAGCCAATATTTTATGTCTCCATCCTTCACCGTTTCCACTACCGGATTTTCTGCTGGATAACCAAGAGCAACCACCAACGCAATAGCAAGACCCTCAGGCACATTCAATATTTCCCCCAGTTTCTTTCTATCAACTGATGCCAGAATGCATGAACCTAATCCCTCGTCATAAGCAACCATGGAGATGCTCATTGCAGCTATGCCCGCGTCGTGATTGGGGGTTCGGGCAATTTTATTGTCGACCAATATAACAATGTAGGCTTTTGGCATCTCTTCTTCTTTAGGTCGATAATCTGGTAGATACCCAGCCAAGCTCAGTGTGTTGAAGACCGGTTTCAGCAGCTTTTGGTCGTTAACAATTACGTAACTTAGGGGTTGCATGTTGGCTCCGGAAGGCGAAAGTCTTGCAGCGTCCACGCATTTTAGCAAGACTTCTTCTGGAACTGCCGTCTGAAGATATTTCCTGACGGTTCTCCTGCTCTTTATATTCATGTAAACAGAATTTTTTTCCAATCAATCATCATCCCAGTCTCTAGAGCCCTCAAAAGTTATCAGATTAGACATTCGCTTATCTTATCGACAATCAGGTTTTGAAGATTTTCGCGGTTCTCGTACGTTACCTTAAGAATCTCTGTGTCTTCCCTCATTTTGATGCTGTCAACCAAAGAATTACTTAGCCTGTAATGGATTGTTCCTAACAGGGGTTTGCTGCTTTCTACAGCTTTGAGTAAGGCGTTGCTGAAGGCTGGCGACAGGAGCTCCATTGGACCTATCTCGTCTACTGCCAGTATATCCGCGTTTTGAAGGGCATCAAGAATAGAGCCTGCTCCTATAACATCAAGATCAGTCAAGTTAACACGATACTTACCTATTTTGGGGCCTGTTGACTGATTTACGTGTGCTAACCATCCTCTCTGTCCAGTGGACAAATCCATGATCTCGAAGCCCACTCGTAATCCGCCTTCACGGACCTCACGGCAGATCATGCCTCCGACATCATAGTCTCTGTTCTTTAGTTCCGGTACTGCTCGACGGAGTACGCTTGTTTTGCCAATTCCTGGTGGTCCGGTCACGAGTATGATTCGCTTCAGCTTAAACCCTCGCTTTTGGCTAGACTAACCCTAATATCTAGTTGTGATAATAAAAGCTTCAGTGCATACACAGGAGTTATGAAGTTTGAGCTTTGGTTTCCCTACTGAGACCATAAAAGAAGGAAAAGTCAAGGTAGTGGTGCCCAAGCTGAGTGCTTACATCAAAAAGCCGTCAGATTACGCGCCGTCTAAGGCGCCAGTATTCTACAATCCCACTATGGAACTGAACAGAGATTTGGCAGTTTTAGTATTGCAAACGCATCAAAAGCTTTTGGGGCGAGAACTTTCGGTTTGCGAGCCATTGACTGGGTGTGGACTTCGAGGCGCAAGATTTGCTGTGGAAGTCAAGGGCGTCCGAAAAGTGGCTTTAAATGATATCAATCCAGAGGCTGTTAAGGTTGCAGGCTTCAATGCTGAACTGAACGATGTAGCGGACCTTGTTGAGGTGGCTAACGAAGACGCTAACCTTTTCCTGAGCAGATATGCTGCGCCTAGAAAGCGGTTCGACTACGTAGATATAGACCCATTTGGACCTCCTGTGCCATACATGGATTCTGCTATACGATCTCTACGTAACGGTGGCTTGCTTGCTTTAACCGCCACAGACATGGCTCCATTATGTGGGGTTCATCCCCGAGCATGTCTTCGAAAATACGGTGGAGTTCCCCTGCGCACAGAATATTGCCACGAGCTGGCTGTTCGCCTCGTAGCAGGATGCCTAACCATGATGGCTGCAAAACATGAAATAGGAGTCAAGGTCGTGTTCAGCCACAGCATAGACCACTATGTTCGAGCCTACGCAGTTGTCAAGTATGGCGCTAAAGTAGCGGACAAGAGCGTACAACAGATGGGATATATCCTCCACTGCTTCTCATGCTTTCACAGAGAAACAGTTACAGGAATAACTTCTCCCCTAAAACGTGCTTGCCCCAGTTGTGGAACAAAGTTGAGTGTTGCGGGTCCCCTGTGGCTCGGCAGAATTGCGGACAAAAACTTCTGTTCCTTGATGGAAAAGGAGGCAAAAGAAAGAAATTTGAGACAGGAAAAGAGGATTCTCAAGATACTAGCTCTTGTCCAGAATGAGGCTGAGGCACAGGTCACCTATTATACCGTGGATAAAATCTGCGATAAGCTGAATCTGCCAGTTCCGCCCCAAAAGAAAGTGCTTGACAGATTAAGAAAAGAGGGTTTCCAAGCAGTTCTAACGCATTTCAACAGCAGAGGCTTCAGAACGGATGCTCCAGCAAGTGTAGTAAGAGAAATCGTGACAAAACTTACGGCGTAGGTGCATAAAGTTCCAAAGAACTGTGTTGGTATGCAGTTTAGGTGTACACTCTAGCTGCCAATTCCTTTAAAATTCCGTTTTCTTTCAAATGACAACATAGAAGATTGTTATAGAAGAAGATACGAAAAAGGTTATCTAATCACCATCTTAATTTAACATGTGTACAAAGTTGAGAATGATCTCAGCAATTTTTCTAATTTCTATTGCCGTCGTCTATGCGTTATCTTG
>SOJY01000066.1 GCA_004376385.1 Candidatus Bathyarchaeum sp. | reverse complement strand
TGATTTGCTCTACGATGTACCAAACAGTTGAATTCTTTTAAACGGCGGACACCAAGTTTGTTGATATGGAGCAGAAGTCAATGGTTCAAGAAGAGAGTTTAGAAGGAGTGATTAAAACGCTGAAAGATTTAATTGCCCAAGCTGAGAGCAGAATAAAAGCAAGTCTGCGATAAAAAAGAAAAATGTAAAAACAGCTTGATTTAGCAGAACAAAAGCGGTATAAAATAAGAAGTTAAAGCTTCATATTTCTGATGAAATCTGAAGCTTTTTTTGTTTAAGTAAATCTTCCGAAAAAGAACAATTTCTTTGTTTTTTCACTCCTATCCGCGACGATATATCCATTTGCGTCTCACTTTCCTCAAAACAAACTACATGAAACAACATTTATAAAGTGCTAACTGTTTTTTTATCCCATGTTGCAAGTCATTTGTCGGCGGTTAGATACATCAATTAGCTTTCTTCAAAGCTTCAGATTTCATCAGTTGTGCGAACCTTTTCTTGGGGGGAGGTCGCATATGCAAAAGAAAACCAAATTCAACTGGGTGTTAGACCCTGGAAAATGCCTCTCCAGAAAAGAAGCAGGAAAACTAATCAGGACAGCGAAGCTCTCGGCGGAAAAAGCAATAACCAAAGGACAAAGGATTGCTTGCCGAGACTACTTTATCATCAACCTTGCTATTTCAACCGGCCTGCGTGTTATGGAAATGGCGCAACTGAACTGTGGAGACCTTTTTCTCGACGCGAAAGCCTTCTTTATCCTCGTAAGAAAGGGCAAAGGCAACAAAAGACGACTTGTCCAGATCAATCACCAACTCAAGAAACACTGTCAAGAATATCTGATGTGGAAACAGGCTATTGGGGAACCAACCGATTCCACGGCTCCACTCATCTTGTCGAGCAACACAAAGCACCACATGACAACAAGGGCTCTGCAAAACGTTTTCAAAAAAATAGCAGCCCGAGGAAACTTATCTCCACATTACTCAATCCACTGCCTTCGCCATACTTATGCTTGTCTACTCTACAAGGCCAGCAATTACAATCTTCGCCTTGTCCAAAAACAACTCGGCCACGCCAGCATCAAAACAACCCAAGTCTATGCCGATGTAATGGCCCCTGATGCCACAAGAGCGGTAGAAAGATTGTGGAACTGAATGTTTTCACAAATGAATTCCCCGATGGCTATTTTGACAACCAATATTAAGAATCAGATTGATAACAATGAAGGAGAAAATCCATGAGATCGAGAATTGTTTCAAGAAGAGAGTTTTTGAATGATGCGGCGTTGGTAGCACTTGCGATTTGCCTTTATGGCTGTACAAAGTCGGTTACGAAATACCGTCCGGATGGCACTCCATATACTGAAAAAGAGGAGGATTGGGTGGGAACAGTTGCGGCGGCATTTCTCCTTATCCTCGTTCTCGCGATAATTGGAAGCAATAGAAATGAGGAATCCAGTCTGAATTACGACGGTGACTGGCAAGATCCGAGAGAAGACGAAGGAGAGATTCGGTTAGCAAGTATGGGCTCCAAGCGTACTCTGC
>SOJY01000216.1 GCA_004376385.1 Candidatus Bathyarchaeum sp. | reverse complement strand
GCGACTTTTTCGAATTCTTTCACCATTTGTCCTCTGCCAAACGTTCCGAGGTCTCCGCCACGCTTTTTGGAGGGACATAACGAAACGTCTTTGGCTATGGCTGAAAATTTTTCTCTCTTCTTTAACCGTTCTAAAACTGTGTTTACTTCTTTTTCTGTTTTAACGAGGATGTGTGCACAATGAACTTTATTTGACATGAGAACAACTAACCGAAAAACGGTTTATAACAATTATGGGTTAGCAACCACCAGATGTCAAAACTACTTCGGTGATTGACATCAGAAAAACGCTGCCGTTGTCCCAGTTTGTCCAATGTTTCATTTGATTTATTCAATGTAGTTTATTCTGAAACTATCCTGTTCACTATTCTTCTCGCTAATTGAAAAGCTAAAAGGCTTGTCGGGAAAGCTACAGCAAAGCCGATTATCCACCCGTTCACAAATCTCTGAAAGAACCCTGCGGTCCATCCAGTATTTATCGAGATCATCGTGAAAGTCATCGCTGAATCCAAAGCTATCGTCATGATTATCGCTGTCAATAAGCCAGAATATTTCTTATCAAGTTTCAAAATCGACAACCATCCTTCAGGCGTTTCTCCACAGGGTTATTCTCGATATCGTATATCCTGTTTGTTTCTTGTAACTTTCCCTACTTTGGATATCAAACTGAAAGTTGCTAGTCAGGCTTAAATATGAAGAACAGGTTCATTGATGGTAAGGTGCATGGGGAGCTGGGTTAACTCGGCTGAGAGGACAACTAGCTTGTTGTCGACCCTGAGAACCTGATCCAGGTAATGCTGGCGGAGGGAAAAAGAAGTGAACACAAGTAAACGAAAGTTTTCTACAAAAATATTAGCAGAGATTGTAGTGTTTGTGTCTCTTGCTACAGTTTTAAGTTACATCAAGATTTTTAGTCTACCACAGGGAGGGTCTGTAACTGCGGCTTCGATGGTGCCGATTCTTTGGCTAGCCCTACGAAGAGGACCAAAAGTGGGGTTATTTGCGGCTACGCTGTACGGCGTAGTGCAGTTTGCGCTTGGGCCATACATTTTTCATCCAGCTCAGGTGCTGCTTGATTACCCAGTCGCTTTTGGGTTGCTTGGGGTTGCAGGGTTCTTCCAGAAACGCCCCTTTATTGGAGTAACTTTGGGCATAGTTGGACGATTCGTTGCCCACTTCTTTTCGGGCATAATATTTTTCGCTATTTACGCGCCGGAGGGAATGCATCCTGCAATCTACTCTGCAGTTTACAATGGAGGCTACCTGCTAGTTGAGCTTGTGATAAGCGTCTACGTCATATACTTGCTGCGAAAAAGTAAAGTGCTGAAAATCTACCTGTAAAAGGCTGATGACCCCTACGGAAGATTTCTTTAGAGAAACTGTAGAATCCACGTTTTACTAGTTTAGTTGCGTTTAATGAATTCTTTTAAGCCCTGCTGGTTTTTCCTAGTTTTTCCTATAGTGATTTTCTCTCCAATTTGCAGTTTCATTCCGTCAAAGGCTGCTACTGTGGGGACTCCAGTTGTGTCTTTGATCAGTTTAACCTCGTAGGATGGTCCACTGAAGATCATTTTCATTCCGAAGTGCGTGGCTACTGCCATCTCAGGCTTTACAGCGTCAACGATTTTGGCGGCTTCTTTTGGGGTCATGTGTCCCGCCCATGGGTGTCCCAAAGGTCGCATCACAGAGAGGATGAGCACTCTTACTCCACGGTATTCGTCTTCGATGCCCTCAAAATATTCCGTGTCCGCTGTGTATCCGATGGTTCCAACCTCTGGAATTTCGAATCTAAAACCAACAGCTTCGGGATCGGAGTGTCTAGTTTCTGTGGTGACTATTTTGGTGTTGCCGACTCTGAAGTTGACTCCGGGCTTCACTGTTATCACCTTTTCTATCATCCGCTGATGGTACGTGGATATTGCAGGTCCGGTTTCCGCGTTTCCAGCTAGGATGTTGAGGGGCGCGGCTATGATTCCCCTTTTATTTAGCATACCTCGGGTCATGGCTTCGACTAGAATCTCTGCGTTGGCGTAGTGGTCTGGGTGCCTGTGGGAAACCAGCACTGCCTCGATTTTCTGGGGATTCAAGCCCGCTTCTAGTGAGTATATGAGGGCGCCTGGACCGGGGTCAACGTGAAGGTTGAGGTTCTTGGATAGGAAACGTATTCCTCCGGTTCTTCGTTTCTGGGTTATGGTGGCGAATCTTCCGCCTCCTGTTCCCAGGAAGACCAGTTCAGCTTCATCCATGTTTTTCACCGAGATAAGGTGGACTGCTGCTTTTGTTTGTTAAAATATGGTGGCATTTCGTTATAAGGATTTGAATCTTTGGGCGGTAGAGAATGTTATATTATTAGTTGCCGTGAATTATTTGGTAGAGGTTTCAATGATGAGGGTTGTTGTTCGTGTTGGCGGTTCAGTTGTGGGCTCTCCACTTAACGCCCCGCTGATAGGCAGATACGTCGATTTGCTGAAGGAATTGAAGCTGCAGGGACATGAGGTTGTTGCTGTTGTGGGCGGAGGCTCCTTGGCTAGGGACTTCATTAGCGTTGCTGCTGACCTTGGTTTGGAGGAGACTCGGAGGGATTGGGCTGCGATTCACGTTTCGCGCTTGTTTGCTCAATTGTTTGTGCTTGGTTTGGGTGAGGCTGGTTGTGGAAGTGTTCCCGTTTCTTTGGATGAGGCTGAGGCTTGTTTGGAGACTGGTAAGGTTGTTGTATTGGGCGGTTTGCGTCCGGGCATGACAACGGATGCTGTGGCTGCCATGATTGGCGAACGTGTTGAGGCTGATTTGCTGGTGAAGGGCTCCAACGTGGATGGTATATACAACAAAGACCCAAAGAAGTTTCCTGACGCAATAAAACTGGACAAACTAAAGTTTGATGATTTGGGTGGACTTTTTGAGGCTAGTGAGCATAGGGCAGGGATTAACCAGATTATTGATCCTGAAGCTATCAAAGTTCTGCAGAGGTGCAGGTTGAAGACAATAGTGGTGAATGGTTACGTTGCGGAGAATGTGTTGGCTGCTGTGAATGGGGAACGGGTTGGAACCGTTATCGAGTAATTTTGTGTGTGATAGGTAAGGCTTAAATTAACTATTTGCTGTTTCTTTTGAAGAGATGGGCGGCGGTAGCGAAGCCAGGTCAAACGCGGAGGACTCAAGATCAGCGTTTGATGAGCTATCCTTTCCCATAGGGGTTCGCAGGTTCGATTCCTGCCCGCCGCACCACCACCTCTTTGTTGTCTAGGTTGATGCGCTAATTTAAAACATCAATTTGACAGAGTATTATTTCCGTAGCATAGGAGCGGAATATGGGTTGGTGAAGAAAACTAAGATTGTGTGCACGGTTGGTCCCGCAAGCCTACAGGTTGAGACTTTGGAGCGGATGATTCGGGCGGGCATGAACTGCGCTAGAATAAACACTGCCTACGGAGACTTTGACCGTTACAGGCTTGTTATAGATAATGTTCGGGAAGTAGCTGATGTGCCAGTTATGATTGATTTGAAGGGTCCTGAAATCAGGCTTCGAACAGACAAGGAACATGTCGTAGAGAAGGGCGAGGTTCTGGAGGCAGGCTTCAACGGGGAAACGATCAGTTTTAATCACAACTTCATTGACAAAATGAATGTCGGCGATGTGGTTTTCATCGATAATGGCAGAATCAGAACATCGGTTACTGAAAAGAGTGATGGGACTCTTCGTCTGCTGGTTGAGGAGGGCGGTGTAATATCTGACGGCAAAGGCGTTAACATTCCCAACAAGCAGCTTACGATTCCAACCATCTCATCAAGGGACCTGAAGATTATCGAGTTCGCGAAAGAACATGAAGTAGAAATTTTGGCTCTCTCTTTTACAAGAAACGCCAAAGACATAGCAAACCTCAAGTCAGCGGCTGAAGGATTCAAGGGGGCAGTGGTCTCTAAGATCGAAAACTCTGAGGGAATCACGAACTTCAAGGAGATTCTGAACGCATCAGAAGGTATTATGGTTGCGCGTGGCGACTTGGGCGTCGAAATAGAGCCAGAACGGGTGCCCCTAGTCCAGAAATCGTTGGTTCGCAGGTGCAATCAGGCAGGAAAGACTGTTGTGACAGCCACGGAGATGCTTGAATCCATGATGCACAAGCCCACGCCCACCAGAGCCGAGGTCAGCGACGTAGCAAACGCGATACTAGACGGAACAGATGCAACCATGCTTTCTGGAGAAACAGCGGTTGGCGAGTTTCCTGTGGAGTCTGTTGCTATGATGGCACGTATAGCCTTGGAGACGGAAAAGGTGGCGAGAAGCAGTGTTGAAGACAGGGGATTTGTTAACATTTCGGATACTGTGAGCAGGTCCATCCAGCGGATATGCAATAACATGCCCT
Organism: Candidatus Bathyarchaeum sp.; assembly: GCA_004376385.1. GTDB lineage: Archaea > Thermoproteota > Bathyarchaeia > Bathyarchaeales > Bathyarchaeaceae > Bathyarchaeum. Next base: position 1,257 of record SOJY01000216.1, on the reverse strand, counting down.
TGGACAAGGTAGTTACTTTGACTCGGTCGGGTTACACGGCGAAGATGATATCGCGATTCAAGATTAGGCAGTCGATAATCGCGGTTACTCCAGAGCAGATGGTTAAGAAGCAGCTTGAGCTGGCCTATGGCGTAGTTCCCGTACACTACGATTACCGTAAAGAGAATGATCGCATACTAGCTGTCGCATGTACACTGTATGCCATGAAGATGATAGAAATTGAGGATACGGTGCTCTTCACAGCAGCCTTCAGAACAAAAAAGAAACACTCAAGCAACCTCATCGAAATCCACAACATCAAAGAGCTGCTAGAACTCGCAACAAAATGAGAGGTTTGTAGCTTTAGATTCGTTTGATAACTTAGTCAAGGTTTCTTGACCAAACAAATGATACAATTTGCTATTTTTGGTCAAGGTTTCTTGACAAAAATCCTTTTCAACTCTGCTAAAGGTACTACTTGTAGTGTCCAAAGTGAAGGAAAAAAGGACAACTCTCATTCTGTTGCTGATTCTATGTTCTGTGCTTGTTTCGTTTCCAGAAATGGGGATAGTGAAAGCAGAGCCTAAGACGATTGTTGTCCCCAGCGACTATTCAACTATCCAAGAGGCTGTTGACAATGCAGCAGAAGGAGATACCATATTCGTGAAGAAAGGATACCATTTCGGAAGCGTGTTCATCAAAAAGTCTTTGTCGCTTGTTGGCGAAGCCAATGAAACAATTATAGTTGGAGATGATTACCGGCTGAACGGAACCATCATTGTGATACGCCACGATAACGTCAATATAACTGGTTTTACAATACGAAGCAATAAGCCAACAAGTAGCAGAAGGGGAATTCATCTTCTTCATGCGCGTTACTGTAACGTGTCTGGCAACACAATCACGAACTGCGCTGTTGGAATCTGGCTTTATGGTGCTTCCCAGAACAGCATAACCGGAAACAATCTCACCGACAACAGGTATGGAATCAACATTAACATTTCAGATACCAACACGTTTGTAGGCAATGTTGCCGCAGAGGGATTATATGGAATCCGGTTAATCTCTTCCACCAATAATACTTTTAGAAACAACAATATGACGAATAATAATTTCAGTTTCGAGCTCTCAGGCGGTGAGGAGGCAGTTTTCTTTAATGATGTTGACGATTCAAACACGATAGATGACAAGCCCATCTGCTATTGGGTTAACCGGTCATATGAGACGGTTCCATCAGATGTAGAATACGTTATTCTAGTAAACTGCACAGGCATAACT
>SOJY01000273.1 GCA_004376385.1 Candidatus Bathyarchaeum sp. | reverse complement strand
GAAGAGTCTCTAATTTAGCTGAATTGGCAACCGAATCAAACGCTGAAGAGTTCATTGGGCTCGCCAGAAAAGTCAGCAGGCAATTGGCTAATGAAAACGGAAGAGTTGGAACCCTGAAGATAACCGGCAGGCTTATTGAAGCCGCACCCGTCGGAGAAGCAATCATTGTAGGCGATTTGCATGGGGACCTGAAAAGTCTCATGCACATCTTGGAAGCCAGCAACTTTCTGGGCAAGATAAAGAATAGAGACAATATCCTGTTAATTTTTCTTGGAGATTACGGAGACCGAGGCACTCATTCTCCTGAAGTCTATTATGTTGTCCTGAAGCTCAAGGAAATGTTTCCTGAACGTGTCATCTTGATGAGAGGAAACCATGAAGGACCCCCTGACCTGCTTGCTTCGCCCCACGACCTGCCAATTCATCTAGAAAACAAATTCGGCAAAAAAGGCTCAGAAGTTTACTCAGAACTCCGTGAACTCTTTAATCACCTGTACACCGCTGTAATCATTAAAGACAGCTATGTTTTACTTCACGGAGGTGCCCCAAGCCAAGCCACCACAATAGACGACATCGCCTACGCGCACAAAAATCATCCACAAAAGCGGCACCTCGAAGAAATCTTATGGAACGATCCATACGCGAACCTGAAAGGAACAGTTGCTTCGCCTAGAGGAGCCGGCAGACTGTTTGGCTCAGATGTTACACGCAAGTTTCTACGTATGCTCAACGTCAAAGCATTGATTAGAAGTCACCAATCCTGCCCCGACGGATACAAAAGCATACACCAAGGAACCGTTTTAACCCTATTTTCAACCAAAACTCCGCCATACAACAACAAGTTTGCGGCATACCTGCAACTAGACATATCACAGAAACCAAAAACCCCAAAACAGCTCCTGCAGCACATCCACCAGTTCTAAACCCAACTCCATTCACATATTAGGAGACTAATAACAGAGCATTGTTGAAAACTAGCTTTTTTCAGAAAAACCAAGAAACAACATATTTGCACAACCAAAAAGCACGGCTGCTTTCTAGCGCAGAAAATGTTTTGTGAGACATTACTTTAATCTGTCAGAATAATGTTTGATGTATGAAGGGATAACGCTTGAAAATTGGAATTATGACCCGAGATGGAAACGGGTGGTGCTCCACACAACTGCGGAAAGCTTTGGACAAAAAAAACGTAACCCCCATCTGTTTTAGTTATCGCCAAATCATCGGACGCATAAACTACACTCCTGAAGCTTCAGTAAACAAAATAGACATACTTCAAGACCTAGATGCCCTGATTACACGCCCAATTGGACGAGGCTCCCTCGAAGAAATCATCTTCAGAATGAACCTTCTCCACAAACTAGAACGGTCAGGACTGCTAATCATCAATCCGCCCCTAGCCATCGAACGATCAGTAGACAAATACTGTTCACTAACCCTCTTCCAAGAACACAACATACCCGTTCCCCGCACAGCCGTCACAGAAAGCCACGACGAAGCACTCAAATGCTTCCACGAACTAGGCGAAGACGTCATAGTGAAACCCGTATTTGGCTCAAGAGGAGTAGGCGCCACCAGAATCACCGACCCAGACATCGCCGCAAGAGTCTTCAGAACCATAACATTCCACCACGGCGTCCTATACCTCCAAGAATTCATACCCCACAAAAACTCAGACATCCGCGCCTTCGTCATAGGCGACAGAGTCATAGCATCTATGCACAGAATAGCAAAAAACTGGAAAACCAACGTGAGTCTCGGAGCAAAACCTGTATCCTTAAATCTGCCCACAGAACTGGAAAGTCTTGCAGTTAAAGCAGCAAAAGTCATAGGCTGCAAGGTTACAGGTGTAGACATAATGGAAGGACCAGAAGGACCAGTAATTATAGAAATTAACAGTCAACCAGGATGGAGAGGACTACAGTCAGTCACAAAAACCGTCATCGCCGACGAAATCATCAGCTACATCCTCTCTGAACTCAAGGCTTAGGAGAAAAAAAGGCATGCGGGAGATCCAACTTTCCCGAATAAACGTTACAGACCAAACTACCGAAAAGAGAACAGACTACATAGCAGAAGATACTCCAATCCACATATTCCTCAACAAACACCACTACGGAACAATCCTCTGCTCACCCGACCAACTAAAAGAAATGGTTGTAGGACATCTTCTCTCCGAAGGACTCCTACAATCAACAAACGAAATAGACGAATTACACCTAAAAAAAGACGGAAAATGCTTACTAAAACTCAAACCACACATTGACGCTGAACAACGAATCTCAACATCACAACGCTTCGCACGCCTCATAGTCTCCGCCTGCGGCTCCCCAGACTATCGCCCCCTCTCCGAAGTCATCAAAAGCCTCCCCAAAATGGACATGACATTAACTGTAACCGCAAATATTCTTTCCGAGTCCGTGAAACAACTAAACTTTATTGCCGAAAAATTCCGAAAAACAGGCGGCGTTCACGTAGCCGCACTATACTCAACAGACGGAAAAGTAGTGGCTTTAGCCGAAGATGTGGGACGCCACAACGCCGTCGACAAAGTTATCGGTGTTGCCGCAACAAAAAACATGGAATTCAGAAACCTTTTTCTTGCCTTAAGCGGGCGACTCACCGGAGACATAGTCTTGAAAGCAGCACGCATGAAAATTCCCATTATCGCTTCTTTGTCCGCAGCCATCAGTTCTGGATTAGAAACAGCAAATTTAACAAAAATAACTTTGATTGGTTTTGTCAGAGGCAAACGAATGAACATTTACACATATCCAGAGCGAATAGTGTTTTAGTAACCGTGATTTAACGGTAAATCATGTATGAAAAAAGTGATCATCGATGAAATCTGAAGCAGACCTTAGAGAATGCGGGTATGCCTATACCTTTTCCGATGAAAGGTACTCCAGAAACGTTCGGGTTAGTGTTAATAACCTAACGCACGTACCCTTTTTAGTCTCCAACTAAAGGCATGTGTTCTATTAGGAGACTAATAATACTTCATTGTTGAAAATCAGCTTTTTCAAAAAACCACTCCAGCCCACATTATTTACTAACGAAAAACAGTTCATCCTGCAACCGTTTTACTCAACAGACCGCCTTTTCTTCAATTACGCTGTCAAAAACGCTCATTTATGTTAAAAATTTACGATTACCTTCGAAGCTTATATATGGATCAAATTTACTGTCAAGCAACCAAAAAAAGCTAGGATAACAAAACAAAAAAACATTCGGGCACACTCTATTTTTTGACAATTAACACACTAAAAGTTAGATAATGCCGCCAAAACATCCAACCTCCACCAAAATCTAACATGTGAACCACATAACTACCGAGTAATGGTACATTCTGCTTCCCAAAAAATGTGATTTGAGGTCCACATTCAGCGTTAAATGGCACAAAAAACTAGTTTCTGGTTAACATTTTTCTTTGAAAACCTGTCTTCGATCTTTCTTGGTAACAACTCTTTTCTGTTTTGGCACATGTTCATCACATCTTTGAGTCGGCGTATCCAAAATCAATTTTTTCTTTTGTTGTTTGTTGCGAAATTGAACGAAATCAAACAATATTTAGATTTATAGTACAAATCCTGTATGTGTTGAAGGCTCAATTTAACATTTCTGGGTTATAAGTTATCTGTTTCCTCAGTTTTTCTCCTTAACTTAGGTGTGAGAAAGGTGATGACGCGAACGAAATCATACGAAATAATCTGGCGTAATTCTGAATGGAGGAAAACAATAATATGTTAAGTGTTTATTTCTTGTCCTTGATTGAATTGCAGACATCAGCGGTAATTCTTGCTGGAGGCTTCTCCAGAAGGTTTGGCAACGATAAGGGATTAGTCGTTTTGGCGGATAAGCCCATTGTAATCCATGTAATTGACCGCATATCCGAAGTAGTTGATGAGGTTCTACTAGTAGTTAGCTCTGAAGATCAGAAAAAGACGTTTGAACCTATTTTAGAAAACAAAGCAAATCTGGTTATTGACAAAGACGAGTCTCAGAGCCCTCTTGTTGGAGCCATAACAGGATTCGAAAGTGCTAAGGGCGAATATTCACTGCTTCTGCCATGTGACACTCCCTTAGTTTCAATTCAGATAGTTCAGTTTCTGTTAGACATGTGCACTAACAAGAGTGCCGTTATTCCTAGATGGCCGAGTGGATACATCGAGCCTCTTCAAGCAGTTTATCACACAAAATCAGCTTTAATAGCAGCAAAGACGGCGTTAGCGCAGGGAAAAATGAAAATGCGAGCTATGATTGATAATTTGAGGGGAGCACGTTATGTTTCAACCATGGTTTTGGAGCAACTGGAACCTAGGCTTTTGACCTTTTTTAATGTCAATACGCCTCAGGATCTAAAGAAAGCTGATTCTCTTCTGAAATAACTGTTTATTTTATATTTGATGTCGGTTCTGATGGTGAGTCTTAACATAAAAATATCTTTTAGCGAAAAACAGCCCTCAATTTTTAACTTTTACGTATATATTTAGAAAGTAACCTTAAGCCATTAAATCTCTCTGCACATATTTTTCATGTTAAAAGTGTAAAAAACACAGTTGTGAAGTTATAGAATAAGCATTTATCTGCAACGGATACATGTGTCAAGAGGCGAAGAATATTAAACAGTCAATATTGAATCCAGTAAAAGAGGCACTGCCATTGAATAAAATCGAGATATTCCCACTAACCGGCTTGCCTGTCATAAAAGAAGGCGACGATTTAGCTTTGTTGATCTGCCAAGCCGCTGAAAAACAGGAAACTTCCATCCAAAACGGTGATGTCATAGTAGTCACTCACGTCGTAGTTTCTAGAGCTGAAGGAAACGTAGTAAACCTCGAAACAGTAACCCCTTCAGAATTCGCCAAAACCATCGCTAAAACAACACGCAAAGACCCAAGACTCGTCGAAGTTATTCTCAGAGAATCCAAAAGCATCGTACGCATGAGTAACGGAAAACTCATCACCGAAACCAAACAAGGATTAATTTGCGCTAACTCGGGAATTGATCAGTCTAACGTTCCCGGAAATACTGTTGTGGCGCTTTTGCCTGAAGACGCTGACCAGTCAGCCCGAACAATACGAAAAAATGTGCTGAAAAGTTCTGGAAAAGATGTGGCGGTCATTGTATCGGACACGCATGGGCGCCCACTTCGTCATGGTGAAATCAACATAGCTTTAGGCACTTCCGGATTCGAGCCACTACGAGATCGAAGAGGCGAAAAAGACCTTTTCGGGTACACAATTAGAATCAAAAGAACCGCCATCGCAGACGAGTTAGCCTCAGCCGCTGAACTGGTCATCGGACAAACAAACGAAGCCATCCCCGTAGCCATAATCAGAGGATATCCTTACCCAAAATCTGAAACCGCGAACGCAACTAAGATGATGCGTCCTCCAGAAGAAGATTTGTTTATCTAAAACATTTTTTGGAACAAACAAACAAATGACCGCCAAAACAGATGTCCTGATCGCTATACTCAAACATACAAACAGTGGTCCCGCTGCAAAAGAAGTTGTTGCCCGAGAAGCCAACGTTCCTGTTCAAGTTGCCAACAATGTTTTGAGGGGTCTTCGTGAAATCGGGCTTATCGAATGTGAAAACGGGATAATCGAAGTATCTTCGAACCAACGCGTCAAGCTTGCCATTCACGCCATCAACCATGGAACGGACATTGAAAGAGTCTGTAAAGTTCTTGAATGGATAGAGTTTGAAAATTTTGCAGCAACAGCCTTTGAAACCAACAACTTCGCTGTTAAACGCCGCTTCCGTTTCAAAGCATCAGGAAGAAGATGGGAGATCGATGTCCTAGCGTATAGTGAACCACTTGTTGTTTGCGTAGATTGCAAACGTTGGCGGCGTGGTTGGGGAAATTCAGCAATAAAAAAGATTGTTGAATTACAGACTCAACGAACAGAGGTCCTGGCAAAGAATCTCCAGTCTCTACAAAGAAAAATAGGATTAGATGGATGGAAACGAGCAACTCTTTTTCCAGTGATTCTGTCACTGTTTCCCGGTCCCGCAAAATTCTACAACAACGTGCCAGTTGTTCCTATTTTACAACTTCAAAACTTCTTGAATGAATTCCAAGGTCACATAACGGAATTAACGCATTTACAAGCGACTTTAGGACCCAAGCTATCCGATTACCTCAACAGCAGTCAATAACGCTTTTCCTGGTATTCCCTTTCTGAAGCGGCTCCTTACTAGACCATTTTTTCCATGTAACGCCACGATTTTTCCTTTGATTTTGTGTTCTTCAACTGGCCAAGTGACCTTTCTGCATATAAGCTGAGCTGCTGCGTTAAGTGATTTGACGTTAGGAAACTTGAGGATACATTCTTTGGGGTCCTGATTTTTGGACCAGTTCGATAACAAACAATGAGTCCTACAACATTTTCAGGCAATTCTTAATTCCCCCTGATGACAGTTAATAATTACGCTTTTATAACTAATTAGTTTTGCTTCTATTCGACTAGACTGCAGAAATAGCTTCAACAACCGTTTTCTTTACCGCTTTCAGGGCTGGATACAAACTAGACGCGCAGAGAAGCCCTAAAATAACAATTAGCAATAGCGACACAGAAATGAGAGTATATTGGGAAATAACGGGGTCAGGAATTAAAAACACGAAAGTGATGAATAAGCCAACAGAAATTCCGATTGCTCCACTAACTAAAATGATTATTAAAGCCTGAGAAAAAACGATTTTCATTATACTTTTTGGTTTGGCGCCCAATGCTCTCATGATCCCAAATTCATGCTGCTGCCCTGAAATAGAGAGCATCAGATAGCTAAGAAGAGAAATTGCAGCTGTTGCCAAAGAGAAGAAAGGCAGAAACATAACCCTAGACCAGATGTTATTCAGAAAAGTTACATGTTTATCCAGAATCTGGCCCAGTTCCACAATGTTCCATTTCTCTCCTGATATTTCGTTTTCTATTTTGGAGATAGCTTGCGATTTTTCTGTTGGGTCGATCTTGAGAAAAAGAAGATTATATCCGTCTTGTCCAAGTTCTGTGGATAACTCGTCTAGGGGCATGTACACAACTTTTCCATTGTTGAGAGGGTCGACGCAAACTCCAACTATATCAAAAAAGGGTGGTGAACTTTCGTCAAAAAGCTTGATTGATTGGTTGAAAGCGTTATCAAACATGTTTACAGCCAGCGAATCTCCGATCATTGTGGACATTTGATCATCTTCCTCCAGATTTCTTCCAAAAATCAACCATTCGTTAACGACGTTTTCAGGTTCTACACCCAAAATCAACACGTCTTCAACTCGATCGCTACCTATGAATACAGGCTTGGTTCCTTCAACGGGATCAAGAATAATTCCGCGGATTTCTCGCACAGAATTCTCCAATATTAACCGAGGATCAACTGTGTGTACCCCCTGAATATTATCCAATTTTTGTACTAAAGATTCCGAAATTATGAACTCTGAATTGAGGTAATCTATTTGATCCATATCTTTGGCTTCAAAAAACTGGGAAAGAAGGTTAACATAACGTTCCGTGATGGTTGGATGACCTACAATAATTACGTCTTTACCTATGGCTCGTTCAACATAACTTGTGGTAGTCTGATCGGCAATCATTCCTCCAGCAATCGTTACTGTTGTCAAGGTCAAAACCACAGTAAGACAGATTATGGCCTGAAGAGTTACAGATTTTCTGCGAACCAGATTTCGATACGCTACTTTGAACGTGAAACCGAGCCTCGAAGGGATTTTTCTTCCCAGCCCAGCGGTTGTTCCGAGCTTGTAAATGGGGGACATGGCTTCTGTTGGCTTCGCTTTGGCTGCTTTACGTATGGGTAACGCTCCGATGATGTGAGAAAAGATGATTATGACAATGGAGACAACAAGAATTGCCCCTATGTTGAGTGTTTGCGAAATAGAGAAGCCTATTATGTTCAAAAAAATTGTGGAAAAGTAATAGGTTGTAACTCCAATGATCATTCCAACTATTGAACTGAGGAAGACAATCAAAGAAAGTTCTGTGACAAAATATCCAAAAATGGAGCCGCTTAAACATCCGGATGCCTTCATCACTCCGATGTCTCGCATACGTTCCGACATCATCAGATGAACAAGAAAGGAGGTTATGATTGGGGCTGTTAGAATGTTTAGAATGCTGACAATGAGGATAAATTGAAAGAATATGTTATAGAATCCGCTTGTTAATCGTCCGCCTCTGGCGAGGGAAGTGATTTCAAAGCCTAAATTGCCTCCGAAAATAACAAGAAAAAGTGTTGCAGCTATAGATATTGTTAAACCGAGAACAGTTAATGCTGTTTGGGTTTTTCTTCTTGTCAAATCTTTGATTGGAAAGGAAATCTCACTCATCTATTGATGAGCCTCCCGTCCTTAAGGCATAAGGAACGGCTTGCAAGCTTCAACAGTTTTTCGTCATGCGTCGCTACGATAACGGTTTTTCCTTCCTCCTTAATTTTCTTAAGGATGTTAACAATCTCTAGGCCTGTTTCGGTGTCCAAGTTTCCTGTAGGCTCATCTACGAGAAGAAGAGGAGGATCATTAGCTAATGCTCGGGCAAAGGCTACTCTCTGGCGTTCACCTCCACTGAGTTGAGCGGGAAAGTGGTTGGCTCGATGTTCCAAACCGACCAAATTGAGCAGGGTTTCCGAGCGGTCTTTGATTCGTTCTCTTGACCAACCTGCTAACTCCACAACAAAAGCGATGTTCTCGCTTGCAGTTAGAGTTGAGATTAGGTTGTATGATTGAAAAACAAAGCCGATATATGCTAAGCGGAATGTCGCTAAAAAGTTCTCATCATACTTTCCGAGGTCATGGTCGAAGATAACAATTTTTCCGCTTGTTGGTTTATCCAATGCTCCCATCAGATTAAGGAGGGTTGTCTTTCCTGCACCCGAAGGTCCATAGATTGAAATAAATTCACCCTCTTGAACAGTGAGCTCTAGGTTCTTTACAGCTTCAACAATAACGTCGTCGATTTCAAATTGCCTGCATAAACGCGAAGCCACAATAACGTTCTCTTTCATCGTCTGTCGCCCCGTTTGGATATAAAATCATGGAAAGACCGAAGCTGTCTCACTTCCGTTTCCCTTTATTACATGTTGTTCAGATTTAATTATATTTAGCCTTTGAAAGCGTTGTGGTACAATCATTTAATGAACTGTCCTTGCTGATTATTTCAGTTGATACTTTGATGTAATATGAAAAATGCGGAGAATTGTTGAAACTCGTTGATGAAAATGTATCCAAACTATGGCAGAGAAGCCTCCGCAAGCCTTCATAAAAGCTGTTTTGAACATTCTGACTTTGAACTTACTCAGAGGATGTTGAAACCTCACATCTTTTACGTTCATACCCTACCCTTTTTGCGTAAAAAACATGAGTGTTTATTGTTGGCTCTGGAACACGCTTCGGCTCTCTTAGAAGGCTATGTGCAATGCACAGCATAATCAGATCAAGATATTATTTAGTTTGAATTGCGGTTGTTATGGGCTTGTTCTATTTGAAAACTCCAAGAATTAACAGTTTGACGAAACTGTTAGCTTAACGTTGTTTTAACAATAAAATGCTTATTTTAGCTTTTTCTCTGATTAATATTGATGCTTTTGCTGCGTAGAAACTCGGGTAAAACACGAATGCCAGAAAATGATACCTAAAATGCGATTTCTTTGAATAGATTAAAACCTTTTCTTCAGTAATTTTGGGAAGTATTTTCGCCAATTCAAGTGAGCATACCTGGACAGAGCTGAACCAACACCAATCATGCTGCGCAGGGTCCAGCCGCCATAAACGGAAAGATCAAAACCTGTGAAGCCGAAAGTCTCGATTAATTCTGTAGCTCGTAAGTGACGCAGAGCATGAGTTCTAAACGGTTTATTGTGCGCCTTAACTGGTTTAGGTTTTGGGTCCTCAGGATCATACTGGTTATACTTGTCTATAGGATAACTTAGACCCGAAAAAGTCTCATTTGCGTACTCCCAAGCCTTCTGTCTAGTGAAAGGGAAGACTTTGTCGTTTCCATGCTCAAGGTAATAATTGTAAAGCGGTTCCGTCCATGGTTCAAACGTTTTTTCAAGAGGCAGCGCAATCTTTCTTATTTTTCCGTCACGCTTCGCGGTTCTAACTGTGAAAATTGCAGCTTCTGTTTTGATATCTCCAAGTTCAAAGGTTTCAAGTTTAACGTCCTGTCCGGTTGGGCCGCGAGCTACAGTTTGATTGTGTGCTATGTCGTAACGGTTTGTTGCTCCAATTATCTCTGATGCCCGTGCACAAAACAGATAGGCAGCCATCAAACAGAACTTTGCCTCTTCTTTTGGTGCTGCGTCTATTCTCTTTCTTACGGTTTCAACTTCGGGTAAAGTCAGATCATCCATCTTTGTTTACCGCTCAGCGGACTGTATAATGCTTCAACTATTTAAGACTGACAGTTGGCAAGAACTGTTAAAAATCTGGGCTATTGGACAAACAAAAAAAAGTTACTGTTTCCAAAGAGTATAGAGACGCAAAATGCGCAATCCTCCCGTTCTGTCTAAGCACAAAAAATGCGTTTACACACCTCCTCAGAGCCACAGTTAGCGCTAGTGAAGCAATTTTGACGCAGTAATACATTATCCACCAACATCACCAAAGCATCCAAAAATACCCTCAAAAGCAAGTAAAAGTGGCTAGTTTTGCCTACCTCAGGCACCACACAAAGCACCGCCCTCAAAATAGAAGCCCGAAATGGCGCTCTTTTAGGACACTAATCTCACCATAGATAAACAAAAAACACTGGTGAAACCATAAACTAATCTCGTTCACAGGAAAAAGCCACGTCTCAAAGCGGGCTCTGCCAAGGAGCGCGGATACAAAAGCATCAACGCACTCCCTCCGAATCAGCACACCTATACTCTCCGAAAAACTATCAGATAATGATGCTGGAGTTCATGTGACGTTAAGGCAGTTAGACCTTTTTCTTCAAAGAGATGTCTTGCTTGGTCTTGTGAAACCCTAATCGTTACTGGCGGTCCAAAACCGGTGTCTTCTTTCTTGAAATCAACTATCACTGCCTGTCCCTTTGGTCTGAGTACCCTTCGTATCTCTGCGACAATCTTTTTTTTGTTAGGGATTTCGTGAAGCGTGTTTACAGTTATCAGTAGGTCTACACTTTCGTTTTCGAGAGGAATCTCGTCTTTTCCTGACAACAAAGGTTCGATGTTTCCTATTTTCTGTCGTTGAATCTTTTGTTCTAGAAACGCTAACATCTCTTTTTGAACGTCGATACCATAAACTTTCTTTACCTTGCGAGAAAGCGGAACTGTAAAGAAAGCGCTTCCACAACCCAAGTCAACCACAACATAGTCAGGATTGAGATCTATTAACTCCAAGATTTCTTCGGGATTCTGCTAAGTCTTCCGGTCATCTGACTCTAAAACAGCAACGTGTTTCGGGTCAAAAACATGCGATTCATTCAATGCTTAGCTCCCCCTTCTTTGTAACTCGTAACTTTCGCCATACTTATCTCCCTGTAAACACTGAATGTAGTTTGTCACATTTTAATCGACTGATTCTCAGCATAAAAACCACAGCCAAAACGATAATATCCTCTTTTGTTTTCGAAAAGATAATATCCCTTCCAATGAGACTTAGTAGTAGATGGCTACAATATGCCCGCTAATCTTCCTGCAGAAGCTAAAAGTAAATACCGAGAAGCGTCTCTAGCTAGGAAACCTGAGGAAAAAATTAAGAAACTGCAAGAGTTCATGAGCCTGTTCCCTAAACACAAAGGCACAGAAAATCTTCGTGCTCAAGTCAAAAGGAAGATTTCGCTGTTAAAAAAAGAGATTAAAGAAAAAAAACAAAAGAAAACTGGTGCATCAACTGGACCCAAAGTTTTTGTAGAAAAAGAGGGAGACGCCCAAGTCGTTATTTTGGGACCAACCAATGTTGGAAGAAGCAGCTTATTGTCCATTCTAACTAACTCTAAAGTGGCGATCTTAAACTATCCCTACACCACAACAGTGCCGACACCTGGAATGTTCAATTACCACGACCTGCAGTTGCAGTTGGTTGAAGCGCCAGCTCTTATGGAGGGCTCCTCAGAGGGAGGTTCTTGGGGACTCCAAACATTAACTTCTGCCAGAAACGCTGATGGTCTTGTTCTTATGGTGGATTTGTCGCAGAATCCAATTGAACAATTATCGCTTATCTCTCGGGAATTGGAGAAAGCGAAACTCCTTACTAGAAAGCCCAAAGCTCGTATCGAAATCGAAAAGAAGCACATGGGCGCTAAATTAAAATTCATCGTTTTGGGGCGGCTGATTGACTGCTCAGTTAAGGACTTGACACGGCTTCTTAAAAGCTACGGAATCCGCGATGCCACAGTTAAGATTTGGGGCGAAGCCACACTCGATGATGTTGAAGAAGCCATTTTTGAAGGCAAAGTGTACAGACCAGCAATAATTTTAGCCAACAAGGCAGACCATCCGAAAGCCGCTGAAAGACTAGAACAACTGAAGAAACTTGTAGGAGATGAAATGAAAGTTATTGCTGTGTCTTGCACAACAAAGACAGGTTTAGAGGAGCTTGGGGCTGAAATGTTTGAAATGTTGGACATAATGCGAGTCTACACCAAGGAACCAAATAAGAAAGATGCTTCTCTGCGACCTTTCACCATCCGAAAGGGCTCCACAGTCTTTGATTTGGCAAAGAGGATTCACAGCGACTTCTATAAACAGTTTTCATACGCCAAAGTGTGGTCGAAGCGGCTACGTTTTAGTCCACAAAAGGTTGGAGGGGCCTTTGCTCTTCAAGACGGCGACACAGTGGAACTCCACATAAACTAGCAGCCATCAAATCTGCGATTATCTTCGAAGCTTATATACCCCAAAAGTTGCTGTAGCTGGCGTTTGCTTTTGAGGCTAAACAGGCGTCAGAGTTGCCCTTTTGAGGGTCATTTTATAATGGAAACAGCAATTTGTTGTTGCTTAGGTTTTCCAGAAAAAGGTTGTTTTCAACAATGAAGTATTATTAGTCTCCTAATATGATAGATGACACAACTTTGCTTGGATATTTCTTCAGCGATGAGCAACTATTTTTATTGTTATAAAAGACGAAAATGAACGAAATTACCGTTGTTTAACGGTATATTGTAAATCTAGTATGTGTGAAGCATCGACTTTGGCATCTTTTCTATAGTTGGTGCTTTCAGAAACAATGAACAATATGGCGAATATCAACGTATATTGCATCCCAATCGTTTCTATGCTAAAAGCAAATACCGAAAGCTAGTGACACAACCGGAAAAATTTGATTCCTCACTAATATCGTTGTGTTAGCCTTAACGCAGTGTTTCGTCTATTTTCGTTCGTCTCGCAACTTTTTTGCAGTTCAAGTAAACGTTAAAGAACAGAAAAACGAGAAGCAATTTGTCAAAAATGCTAAAATAAGCAGTCTCGTTATTCCAAATTTGCGCTGTAAAATTAAATATTGTTTGGTTTCGTCGCATTTCGTTTCATTCAACAAGACAACAAACTCATTCTGGGATAGTTACTTGCTTAACTTGTGGGGTTGTTGGGTAAAACCGCAAAAAATCATGGCGTCAAAGGATGAAAAACATGTTTTTCACATGTAAATACCCAAAAGAGATCATTTTGCAGTGCCGTCTGGACTTAAAATCAACGAAGAAATATTAGATTTTTTGGTGCAATATAAGCTTCGAAAATAAACGTGAATCTCTGACGCGAAATAGTCTTTCAAGCAAAAGAAAAGGATGTGAAAAGCTACTCCTTGAACAAAAATTGTGGTGTACACTAAAATGTATGTTAAAAGATTGAAGATAGAGACTGGAAAATAGTGAAAAAGCTGTTAGCTATTTCAGTTGGTTTACTCGCCGAGAGCCTGCATTATGATTGTTCTTTGTCTGGGGTAGATGTCAGTTTCCACGAAAACTAGGGACTGCCAAGTACCAAAAATTGCCTGACCGTCTATAATCGGCAAGGTTTTGTCTGGACTCAGAAGCATCGATCTAAGATGTGAGTGCGCGTTTGATGGATGCCTATAGCCGCCATGTTTAGGAATTATTTTTTCAAGAAAATCTTTTACATCACTGTCCAAGCTGGGTTCATGTTCGGTTAAAATGAGTACTCCAGTTGCATGAGGCGCAAAAACGTGAATCAACCCGTTTTTTATTCCAGATTTCCTTACAACATCATGAACCTTCCCTGTTAGGTCCATGAAATCTATTTCACCCTTGGTCGAGAAAACAAATTTTTCATTAAAAACCTTCACGTTAGATCTTTCTCCTAGCACTAAAAGATACAGCGGCTAAGAGTAAAAAAATTATCGCTGAACATGAAACAGTTTTTGCTGATTCGGAGGGAGTGCGTTGATGCTTTTGTATCCGTTCCGCCCGAAATCACCGTATTGTAATAAGTGTCTTGGTTACTTTTCTTTTGCAACCATTACCTCAGTTGCCTTGATTACAGCTTCAATGGTGTCTCCAGCTTTTACGTCTAATTCTTCGACGGCTTCTTTTGATATGATCGCCGTTATTACTGCTGGTGTTTCTATTTTGATTTTGACTTTTGCGGTTATTGTGCCTTTCTCGACTTGCTCTACGGTTCCCTTTAGTCGGTTTCGTGCACTTATTTTCAATCCAATATCCTCCCAATGTGTTTCGTCGCCCATTATTTTGCTCATGTAGCACTCAGCTCTATAGTATTCTCTTAACAACTTTGCTCCTAGCTCTGTGAGAGTGGCTCCTCCTCCCCCTTTACTTCCTCCTTTGAAGGTGTTCACCACAGGTTCGCCTAATGTTCTTTCTAGTTTTGCTAGATAATTCCAGACGTACCGATAGGACATTTCAGCCTTTTTTGCTGCTTTTGAAATAGATTCTACTTGTTTGATGGTTTCTAGAATTTCTGCTCCACCTTTTCCTATTAATGGTTCGCCTTTGTATTCAAGCCAGAGTTTGCACAGAAGTTTGTACTTGTTGTTAGTGAGCATGGGCTTCAATACTAAATGGTCGTTGTGTGTATAAAAATATGTCAGGGTTGGAAGCGTAAACGATGTAAAATTTAAATAACCGTCATGTTCAATCATACACAACGATGAAATCTGTGAAAAAATATTACGGAATAACCCTTGTTGCAATCATAATCACTGCTATCGGCATAGCTGCATGGGCACTAAACGCAACTCAACAAAAAGAGATACTGGTAATTTCCACAACAACTAGCCTCTACGAGACAGGTCTGCTAGATGTACTCGACGCAAAATTTGAAGCAAAATATCCTAACATCAACGTTACTTTCATCTCACAAGGAACAGGCTTAGCAATAAAAACGGCAATGGGAGGGGACGCCGACATGATTGTTGTTCACGACCCCGCCAGAGAACAAGCGTTCCTTAATGATGGTTACGGAGTAAACAGAAAGATCATTGCGTACAACTACTTTGTTATCGTTGGTCCAGAAAACGATCCTGCTGGAGTTCAAGGTCTTGACCCTGTAAATGCCCTTCTCAAGATAAAAGAAGCAGATGATGCCATATGGGTCTCCAGAGGCGACGATTCGGGTACACATTCAATGGAAAAGAGACTGTGGATTGCTGGAGGCGAAGACGCATCAGAACTAAGGAATGAAGAGTGGTACTGGGAAAGAGGGGCAGGCATGACAGCGACATTAACTATGGCAAACGAGAAGAGAGGCTATACCATGTGTGATATGGGAAGCTACCTAAACAATTACGTCTCAGGAACCATTGACTTGGAGATACTGGTTGAAGCTGGGAAAGAAACATTAAATGTCTATAGTGCAATAGCATGTGACCCCCAAAATCCTGACTTATCACACGTGAAATTCGATCATGCCATGAAATTCATTAACTTTCTTGTATCCGACGAAGTTCAAGACATACTCGCTGATTTTGGTGTTGACAAATTCGGTCAACAATTATTTAATCCAGCGGTTGAGGTTCTGGAGACAAACAGCGACCCTACAACAGCTAATTGGATTAAAGACTTTGCGTACATCGACGGAACCGAATGCCCAACTGGAAAACGTTATGAGGCTGGCAATTTATCTTTCCTTAAGATTGCAGCAATCCAAACAATAATCAGACGAGAGAACCTCAAGTGACAAGCGAAATAATCGATGGAATAATCCAAGCATTCAACCTCCTTTTTTCTCTAGACCCTACAGTTTACACTATAGTTTTCCGATCACTGTATGTATCTGGGTTAGCCACAGCCATGGCGACGCTATGGAGCCTACCCATCGCAGTTATTTTAGGAATGAAAAATTTCCGTGGTAAACGTTTTATCAAGGCATCTTTCAACGCTTTTCTCGGAATGCCAACCGTGGTACTTGGTCTCCTACTCTTTTTGCTTTTAAAACGATCTGGACCATTCGGCATGTTAGAACTTCTCTTCACTCCTTTAGCCATATCTATTGGACAAGCCATTCTTATGACCCCAATAATTGTCAGCTTCACAACAAGTGCCATTGAATCTGTGGACATGGAAATCAGAGAGTTAGCTAGGACGTTGGGTTCAACAGAAATTCAGGCATCAACAGCTATTCTGCGTGAAGCTGCTGGAGGGGTTACACTCGCGGTTATAGCAGGTTTCAATAGAGGCTTCGCAGAGTTAGGGGTAGCGACGATGATTGGCGGTAACGTTCATGGCAGAACTAGACTTTTAACTACAGCTATAGCCTTGGAGATTAATAGAGCGGACATAGCATTCAGCATCGCTTTGGGTGTTATATTAGTAAGTATAGTTTATGCAATGAGCCTTATCCTTAACTACTTGAGGAGGACATAAGTCATTTCCGTAATTCTAGAGCTTCGTGACGTCTGGAAATCTTTTGGGACATTAAACGCACTTCAAGATGCTAATCTACAGATAATGCATGGAACGATAACAACTCTGCTAGGTCCAAGTGGATCAGGGAAAACAACCCTTCTGAGAATACTTGCAGGTCTAGATAACCCAACACAAGGAACTATCTTGTATGGCAACAAGCCGATTAATGATAGTAATCGTGATTTCCTTCGGCAAAAAGCTACATTAGTCTTTCAAAAGTCCGTGTTTTTTGACACAACAGTCTACAACAACATAGCTTACGGATTAAAACTTGGAGACTATTCAAAAGAGGAGATTAACCGAAAAGTCACGGATGCCTTAGATCTGGTGAGATTAGAAGGGGTTGAAACGCGACGGGCAAAAAAGTTATCGGGTGGAGAACAGCAGAGAGTTTCCCTTGCTCGGGCGTTAGTGTTAGACAGAGAGCTTTTGCTCTTAGATGAACCGACCGTTAATATTGACCCCAAAAACGTTTCAATAATCGAAGAAACAATTCTACGCGTAAACCGAGAAAAGAACATAACAATTGTCTTGGCAACCCATAACCTGTTTCAGGCGGAAGCCATCAGCGAAAGAGTGGCATTAATTCTTGAGGGAACAGTAAGGCAGGTCGGAACAAAACACGAAATCTTTGGGAAGTCAAACAAATATTTAACAAGTTTTGCACGTCTAGAAAATGTTTTTTCAGGAATCTCAAAAATCAGCGAAGACGGTACGTCAATCATATCTGTTGATCAAAACCTGAAAATCGAGGCATCATTCAACAGACCAGGAGAAATTACTGTTCATGTAAGGCCTGAGGATATTCTGGTCTCAATTAAACCGCTAAAATCAAGTGCAAGAAACATATTCAAAGGAAGAATAATTGGAATCACAGACTTGGGATCCACAGCAAGATTAACTGTTGACGCAGGAAAGAAATTTAGTGTTCAAATCACAAAAAAATCGTTAACTGAAATGAACCTGAATGTCGGCTCTGACATCTTTCTTACTTTCAAAGCTTCGTCCGTTCGCCTGATTTAAGCCATGTTCCACAGGTTCAGCAGAGTATTATGCGATCCAGAATTTTATATCCTTCTTTCCCGAAACCAAAAGCAATTTTACGAGGTCAACCGAATCTTTCAGAGCAATAAAAGAGGCTGATTAGAACAGTGATCAAAGCAGTGATCTTTGACCTTGATGGAACTCTGGTAGCCTTTAGCCTCGACGTTAAAGCTTGCAGGACCGAAGTCATAAACCGCCTCACCCAACAAGGCTTCCCCCGCTCTCTATTCTCAATGAAAGAAACCGCCTTTGACATACTAGTGAAAGTAAAAAAATACCTGATAGCAAAGGGAATCGAGAAACAACAGTTCGTAAAGATCGAAAAAATGGTGTTTTCTATCGTAGAGGGTTTCGAGTTGGAAGCTGCCAGAACAACAGAAATGTTTCCGGGAATACCTGAAACCCTCAAAGCCTTGAGAGACATGAAACTAAAAATTGCCTTGTGCACTATAAGCGGCGAGAAGGCGACAAGCTACCTTCTTGACCGCTTTCATCTTGAACAGTTTTTCGATGCTGTAATCCCGAGGGAGTCCGTTTCAGCGGTTAAGCCCAATCCGATCCACCTAGAAGCTGCATTGAATGCTTTGAAAGTTAAGTCTCAAGAAGCGGTGTTAGTTGGAGATAGCGTCAAAGATGTAGCGTCTGCTATCCCGCTTAAGGTTATTGCTGTTGGGGTGACGACAGGACTTTCATCTATAGAAGAGTTAATCCGTTCTGGCGCTCACTACGTTGCCTCTTCAGCCAATGACATACCAAACCTAATACTGCAACTTAATAAACAAGCCTAAATGTGATGGTTTGAATCAGACTCAGCAAGATTAGTGGTTCATACCCAAATGTCATAATCATTATAGCCTAATTCATTAAGTTGAGAGTATTAGGTCAAGTTCAAATGTGCTGTAAATTAGGGCGCTGGATCGTAACATGGTAGAATCAACTGCAGAACAGTTACCAAAAACTGCGTTAGGTTTAACCAAGGATACATTGATACGTGTTTTGCATGTAGACGATGATGACGATTTTTTGATAATTTCTAAACGATTTTTAGAAAGGCAGGGTTCGTTCCAAGTAGAAACTGCCGCATCTGTCAACGAAGCCCTGCAAAAAATTAGGCAAAAACCGTATGATGTGATTGTTTCTGACTATCAGATGTTTGGAAGAAGTGGTTTGGAATTCTTGAAGGACTTGAGAGATAGTGGAAACGATGTTCCGTTCTTTTTATTCACGGGGGAATGTGGAGAAGAAATAGCTATTGACGCCCTTAATCTTGGTGCAGATCGATACTTCAACAAAAATGGAAACCTCGAAGTAGTGTATGTGGAACTTGCGCATAGCTTAAAAAAAGCTGTGAAGTCTACGGTTGGACCATCCAAGAAACTGGTGTAGCGGGCAAAGGAGCCAAATTCGTTATGGCAATCCCAAGATTGAACGAAAAAGGGCAATCACTATTTCAAATACAATAGCAACGATAGGTTACAAGGGTTTGAAGAAATATCTGGTCCATGCAGGCCATTGAGAGGATGTTGATGAGTCAAAGTCAATTTTTAGGTTCATTCCAATCTTGATTTCTTCAGGGTTTACGTTACGAATCATTCCGGGTAATCGAAGCCCCTTCTTTAGCTCCACGATGCCAACAGTGTAGGGCGCCATAGACTGAAACTGCTCCGGTGCAATATGGATGACCGTATAGCTGAGCAGCTTGCCGGCACCTTCAAGTTCAATCCATTTTAGATTCGTGGAAAGACAGTTGGTGCACATCGGCTTTGGCGGTAGAAGCACAGTTCCGCATTCACTGCATTTGGCAGCCATTAGCTTGTTTTCGCTTACAAACTTGTAGAAGCTTGCTATTGTGAATGGAATAGGTTGTTCAGACATTTCTAATTCCTCCGGTAAATGTGCACGCTAGCACTGGCTCCGGAACCTCCAACATTATGACTTAAGCCTATCTCAGCTCCTTCAACCTGCCTTTTCTTAGCCTGTCCTGTCAATTGCAGATAAATTTCGTAGGCTTGAGCAGTTCCAGTTGCCCCAACAGGATGCCCTTTCGATTTTAGTCCTCCACTCGGGTTTACGGGAATCTTGCCTCCAAGCTCAGTTGTCCCTTCATTTATCAGGTTTCCGCCTTTTCCAGAATCGCAGAAACCAAGGTCCTCCTATGCTAGTATC
>SOJY01000165.1 GCA_004376385.1 Candidatus Bathyarchaeum sp. | reverse complement strand
ACCATGATAAAATTCGAAGCTGCCTTCCGTAATAGAATATAGGATTTAACGTGAATTTAAAGAAAGCATTACTACCAATATGCGCGTATCATCCCAGTTTTCCTATAGCCTCTCCCCTCGCAGTCTTCCTGAAAACGCCGCTTTCTCTCATCAACCGCTCCATGTTATCGGCGGTTACTTGTTCAACCTGAGGAAAACCGCCAGAAAACAACACACCCATCCGCTCACGCAATTCTGGAACCGCACAATACTTCTCAAGCCCTGAAGGACTCCACTCCTCAACCAATCTAAGTGCTCCCTCTTTGCCTAATCTGCTGAATGCTTCTGCGAGAACAGAAGTTACAGTAGTGTCTCCTGAGAGCACCGCAATCTCTGACTCCCTCACAGAATAATCGTTCCCATTAAATGAGACCGTTAATCCACCATGGTCTCGTACCAACTTTAGGGGCGGGGCGTCTGTTATGCTGTCACCCACATACATCACCCTGTCAAGGCTGCAACCCAGCTTCTCGACAATATCTTTTACAGCCCGTTCCTTCTCTGAGCCGCCAACAGGATTAACCTCAAGTAGCATCCTGCCCGACTCCATCTTTGGAAGTTCCTGCCAGAAAATCTCATCCAGCCGCTCTATGGTTTCTTGGTCTTTTTGCGAAAACTCGCTTACTGAACTGGCGTTTTTGGGGATTTCAATCATAGGCAGTGCCGCTATTTCTTTTCCCATTTCTTTTAGCCGTTTTGTCTCTTCGGCGGTTATGTCGTATTTGTCTATGTTCAGGCTGGTGCAGTATGTGTTCTCGAAGGGGAAGCCCGTCAGCGTGCATAGGGCAGAGATATACTGTTCGTAGCTGGTGCTGACGATGAACGAGGGAAATAGTTTTCTGACGAAAGTGAGTGTGTTTTGGGCTCCTGGAACCAGCAGAACGTTTCTGGATGAAAAATCTCTTATTCTTTTGTCTGTGGTTCCGTAAGCTTTCAGGAAGGGAAGAATCAGCCGCAGCGTGTCTCCAGCCTTGTAGTCTGGCTTTTTGACAACATCGGCGAGAACATCATCATACTTGCTTACAAGAGCAAAGAAGCTGTCTCCATCTGGGACAAAACTGCTTGTCAACTCGAAGGCGTTGTCGTTTTTTGAGATTGGTCCCTCACAGTCGGTAACGAATATTCGCGGATTCGTTTGGGACGCTTCTGTTGACATCAGCGCCTCCTCAATTCTTCCATATGCTTTACGCTTTTCTTGATGTGCGCCTTTATTGCGATGTCGTTTCGGTTCCAGAGCGCCCCGCCTTTAATCGCGGCTATGCCCTCAAGGGATTTTTCTCTTGCCTCATTGATGTCATCGCCTATGCCCACAACGGCGACTGTGCGCGAGCCAAGGGCAAAGTTTTCTCCAGCCCGAAGCTCCATAGAACCCGGATACACCCTAATGCAATCTCCGTTTTTTTCAACCAGCTTCTCTGCACCACTCAAGTCCACCGCAGTATCCACTTCATTCTTGTTTATGCGGTCGGGAAACTTGGTTGCGTAGCCGCCGTAGTCTGGCGGAACCTTATAGGTTACAACTGTTGCCTGCTTCCTGAAGTTGAGTTTTCTTAGGTTTCCGTCTATCATGTTGTAGCATACTTCAACAAAATCATCCTTCAGGGCGGGCATCAGATTCATTATTTCTGGGTCTCCAGGTCTGCTGTTGACTTCTAGGATTTTTGGTCCTTTGCTTGTGTGAATGAAAGCAGCATAGAAGGGAACGCCCCGCAGTTCGGGGTTGCTGCCTTTTCCCTTCAGTTCTGCAAAAACTTTGTTGACAATTTCGATTTCTTTTTCTCTGTCTCTTAAGGTCATGAAGGGCAGTATGTCTCCAGCGTTTTTGTAGGCGCCCATTCCTCCAGTGTTGGGTCCCTTGTCGTCGTCGAAGGCTCGTTTGTAGTCTCTGGTTTCGGGCAGTGGAACCAAACGTTTTCCGTCACAGAACGTTTGGAAGCTGGATTCTTCGCCCTCCACTTTCTCTTCGATTATGACTGGACCATGCTCATAGTTGGAGATGAAATGCTCAAAAACCTCTTCGGGCGTGTTGAAGTGGTCTCCCCAGACTCCGACTCCCTTTCCTGCAGTTGCCTTGTCAGGCTTCACCGCCACTTGGTTGTCGAGTTCTTTTAGCCAAGCGTAAACGCTCTTTTTGGCTTGTGTTGTGCTGCTGTAGTCTTTTGGGTCGAAAACCTTGAATTGTGGATTAACTTCTGGCGCAACCTTCTGGAATAGTTGGCGCTGAGCTATTTTGCTTGCTTCGATGGCGTATCTTCTGGTTGGGCAAATCATTGGTATCTTTGTTTCTTTCTCGATGACATCTCTTACTCCGGCGATGATCGGCTTTTCGGGACCAACTATCCCAAAGTCTATGTTGTCTTTGTGCTTTTTGGCGAATCTCGTAATCGCCTTTAGGTTAAAATCAGAAATGACCGTGTGCTTTTCTGCCCGTTTCACGTTGAAGGGGTTCTTCTGTTTATCAACAACATAGAGTCTTGGGGCGTAATCTTCGCTACGAACAAAAGCATCTATCATAGCGGCTGCTCTTGAGCCATAAGAAATTACTAGGATGCCAACTTTCTCCATCACTGATCACCTGAACATGCTAAACTTGTGTAATTTTTGGTTAGTTTGTGTCAGTTTCGTATATTCTTCCTTTTTCGTTGTATCCGTTCTCGAATCTTTCCTTCATCTCATCCGCCAACTTTTGGGCTATGGGCGTGGGATACTTGCCTGTGATGCATCCCAAGCACAGGTCCTCTTTGACTAAGCCCGTGGCTCTGATTAGCCCATCAACTGACTGGTAATTCACTGCGTCTGCGCCCACTATCTCGGCTATCTCCTCTGCGTCGTGCTGTGACCCTATCAGTTCCCTGTAGGTTGCCATGTCAACTCCATAGAAGCATGGACCAATAATTCTTGGAAATGTTATGAAGAGGTAAACTTTGTTTGCGCCCATTTTCCGCAGCTTTTTGACCACTACTTTGGTGGTGTCGCCTCTGACAATACTATCATCCACTACGGCAACATTTTTTCCTGCCAGCTTATGGTCAACAATATTGATTTTTCTGTCTATCGTGGTGTATCGTTCATCTGCAAGCAGAATAAACGCTCTCTCCGCCACGTACCTGTGCCTTCTGGAGGCTCTCTCCCACCGTATACCCGTCAACTCGTGGTATCCGAAGGCTGCGTCGTTGCCTGTTTCGGGCATAGACATGATCATGTCCACTTTGCTTGTGGTTTCGGGGTATTCCCACGCAAAGTTTCTTCCGAACGCTTCTCTGACTTCGTAGACGTACCTGTTTCCTAGCCTTGAGTCTGGTCTGGCAAAGTAGGCGAACTCGAAGGCACACAGTGCCCTTTTTTCTCCATTACATAATTGTTTTCGTGTGAAGCCGTCTTTTGAGGCGACCACAAGCTCTCCGGGGTTCACCTCAAAACTGAAGTCTAAGCTGTTTATGTCTAGACCCACGCTTTCTGATGATACTGCACAGGTTTTCCCGTTTTTGCTGCAGCCACAACATAGGGGTCTTATTCCGCGGGGGTCTCTGAAGGCGAAGAGTTCTCCTTTTTCTGTTATTCCTGCGACGGAGAATGCGCCTTCGATTTCTTTCATGCATCTTTTTACGGATGAGGCTAGGTCGCCGTCTTTTCCTTGTCTTAGTAGTTTTCTGGAGATTAGTTCTGCGTCGTAGTTGAATCGGAAGTTTGGGTATTCTTCTCTTATCTGCTTTATTATTTCGGGGGTGTTGACGACGTTGCCGTTGAAGGCTATTGCGATTTGTTTTTTTCCCCGTTTTTCTAAGATTGGTTGGGTGCTTTTTACTAGTGATTCGTAATCTGTTCCGCCAGATGTGGAGTATCTGACGTGTCCTAACCCAACGGATCCGGGCAGGTCTGTTAGCCACTTTTGGATTTTGTCCTTTCTTATTTTTGGAACAAGGTCCAAGCCTTTTTTGCTGTGGAATGTTCCGTCGTAGGTGAGGAATCCGTGGGATTGGTGGCCGCGGTGGTTTTGGGCTCGTAGTCCCCAGTAGACATATGGGAACACAGGCTTGTTGGTGAAGTCCTGTGCTGCGAAAACCCCGCATGCCTCTTTTAACTGTTCGAGCATATTTTTCACTATTGAGGTGTCCTATTTATCAATCTTTACTACAATTTTATGGCAAAATTTGTGAGGACAAAAGTTGTTGTTCTTTTGTGTGGGGGAATTGTTTGCATCGTAAATTGGGGTTGTTTGGTATGATTTTGTTGTTGCGGTTTTGTTGCGCGTATTATCGTAAGGTATATATGAATTATCGGGGTTAGCTTTTGCGTCAAGGTGTTTTCATGCGGAACATAGTTGTTAATGGTTCGAAACGGACGCCTCTTGAGAAGCAACCCCTCGAGATTGTTGAGCGCAAGGGTGTCGGTCATCCTGACTCTATGTGTGACGCTATAATGGATCAGGTTTCAGTGGAGTTGAGCAAGGCGTATCTTAAGGAGTTTGGAACTATTTTGCATCATAATACTGACAAGTCGTTGCTTGTTGCTGGTGATGTGGAATGCAAGTTCGGTGGAGGGGTCGTGAATGAGCCTATGCTTCTTATTTTCGGTGACAGGGCAACCTTTGAGGCTGACGGAAAAAGTATACCGGTTGAAGAGATTACTATTCAAACTGCTAAGGATTGGTTGAAGGAGCATCTCCGGTTTGTTGATCCTGAGGAGCACATGAAGTATCAGGTGGAGCTGAAGCATGGTTCTCAGGGGCTTACTGACATTTTCAAGAGAGAACACTGCATGTTTGGGGCTAATGACACTTCGGCGGCTGTGGGCTATGCGCCACTGACAAGAACAGAGAATATGGTTTTGGATACTGAGCGTTACGTGAATTCAGCAGATTTCAAGAAGCGGTTTCCTGAATCTGGGGAAGACGTTAAGGTTATGGGCTACAAGAACGGAAGTGTCCTGAATTTGACTGTTGCTATGGCTTTTGTTGACCGTTTTGTTGACGGCGAAAAAGATTACATGAAAAAGAAGGCTGATATTCATGCGGATGTGCATGAGTGGGCGAATGCGAAGGGCGCCTTTGATAAGGTTAACGTTTATGTTAACACTTTGGATGTTGAGGGACGAGGCGTAGACGGCGTTTACTTGAGTGTGTTGGGTACAAGCGCGGATGGCGCGGATTCTGGTCAGGTAGGCAGAGGCAACAAAGTCAACGGTGTTATTTCGTTGAATCGTCCTATCGGCACTGAGGCTGCTGCGGGAAAGAACCCAGTTAGTCACGTTGGAAAAATCTACAACACTTTGACTCATCAGATTGCCAGAAGCATCTGCGAGCAGGTGCCTGAGGTGGCGGAGACTTGTGTGTGGCTTCTCAGTCAGATTGGTAAGCCGATTGATCAGCCCGCAATAGCTGCTGCGCAGGTAGTCATGAACGAGGGAGCTTCTCTCGATAATAATGTGCAGGGCAGAATAACCGAAGTAATCGACGGTGAACTAGCAAACATAGAAGAATTCTGCAAAAAACTAGCCTACGGAAAAATCTCAGTCTGGTAAAAACACCAGACACTTCTCCACTTTTCCTTTTTTAGTTACTAATTCTTTTAGTTGCTTGGTTTTTCTGAAAAAAGCTAGTTTTCAACAAT
>SOJY01000053.1 GCA_004376385.1 Candidatus Bathyarchaeum sp. | reverse complement strand
GGGGTAAGCCAGTCCCTGATTGCAAAACTGGAAGCCCATAAAATTGATCCATCCTACACTAAAGTCAAAGCGATATTTGATGCGCTAGAGCACCTCCAGAACGAAACAGAAGTTCGAGCCGAAGAGATGCTACATAACAAGCTTATAGGAATTCAAAAGAGCGACCCAGTCTCAAAGGCAGTTCAGACAATGGCGGAGTACGGGTATTCTCAGCTTCCAGTCTTTGACGGAGAACATGCTGTCGGAAGCATCTCAGAAAAGACGATCATAGGAAAAGTCTCCGCAGGCAAAGACCTGAACCAAATATCAAAATGTTCTGTGGGCGACGTCATGGAGGAGGCGTTTCCTCAGGTTGGAGAAGATGCTCCTTTGCCGCTGATTTCAAGACTCTTGCAGGTTTATTCGGCAGTCCTGATCTCGAAGAAGGGAAAGGTTGTCGGCATCGTAACCAAAGCAGATTTATTGAAGATGCTCATCTAGTGCTACCAAAACAGTTGGGGGCCATTTCTGTGAGCATAGCGGTTGAAGCAAAGAACCTTGTAAAAGATTTCGGGTCAGTTAGAGCCCTTGACGGCTTAAGTTTCAAGATAGAGAAGGGCGAAATTTTTGGTCTCATCGGTCTTAACGGCGCAGGCAAAACAACTGCCCTACGAATCGCTTCCACATTGCTACTGCCTACTTCAGGTACTGTAACCGTTTTTGGTCACGACGTGGTTGATGATGCTTCAGAAATCCGCCACCTAATCAGCTATCTTCCCGAGGAAGCTGGAGCCTACAAAAACCTCTCAGGGCTGGAGTACCTGAAGTTTATGGCAAGCTTCAGAGCTAAAGATAAAGCTGCAGTGAAAGATTTGGTTGATGTGGCTTCTGAGATTTCTGGGTTAGGAGAACGCCTCAAAGACAAAGTGAAGGGCTACAGCAAGGGAATGAAACGCCGGCTTCTGGTTGCAAGGGCACTAATGACAAAGCCTAAACTGGCGATTTTGGATGAGCCTAACAGCGGCTTGGATGTCCTTCATTCTGTTCACGTTAGAACCATCATAAAGCGTTACACGAAAGAGCATAACGTAAGTGTGCTTCTTTCGAGCCACAACATGCTGGAAGTTGAGTATCTCTGCGACCGGGTGGCGCTCCTAGACAAAGGCAGAACCGTTGTTGAGGGGTCTCCGGCAGAGCTTAAAACAAGATACAAGGCGGTTAACCTTGAAGAGGTGTTTGGGGAGGTGGTTGGTTTTGCTTAAGGGCTTATTCAACATTGTTGTGAAGGAGGTTAAGGAGCTAGTTAGAGACCCGAAGATTCTCATTCCAATGATAATAATTCCCCTCATAATGTTCCCGATTATGGGTTTCATGATTCAATTCTCCATGGAGGCGGTAGAGGAAGGAATGGGGGAGATTTCGGTAGCAGTGATGGACCTCGATGGAGGACCCGTTGCTAAAAACCTAATGAGTAATCTTACACAGTGGAACACAAAAATTGTTCAGATTGACGATGCTGATTTCACCAAAGCCTTCAATGATGTTCAAGAATCAAACCTCACCGCTCTCATAGTCATCCCTTCAGGCTTCAGTCAGAACATAACTGAAGGAAAAACAGCAGAACTGGAAGTCTACACCCCATTCAGGGGAGGAAGCATAACAGAGTCCACAAGCTCCTCCGCAGTTAGCGGTCTGTTGAGTTTCTTCAACAGCAATCTCATTAACCAAAGAATCGAAGATGTATCCAAGGACCCAGAAACCTTTCTGACCCCTATAGCTCTCTCTGAAAAATCGATAATCAAAGGAAAAGGCGTAGACATCAACCCCAGTGTCCTCTTTGGTTTAGTGATTTCGCAGTCCATTATGATGCCAGTGGGAATAATAATGCTGCTTATCTTCGCCATGCAACTTGCAGCAACAGCTGTGGCGTCAGAGAAAGAGGAGAAAACTCTTGAAACCCTTCTAACGTTGCCCATTAACCGCACCATTATTCTAGCTGGGAAACTGACGGGGTCAATCCTTGTTGCTATTGTCGGCGCCATAGCCTATCTTATCGGCTTCAGTTTCTACATGAACTCTTTCACGGGCATTATACCAACTGAAGTGGGGGTAGACTTGGCAAGCATTGGATTGGCACCCACAATCGCATCGTACGCGATTCTCGGAATTTCCTTGTTTATGGCGTTGCTTTCAGCTTTAGCGTTGGCGATTTCGCTTTCTGTTTTCGCCGAGGACGTTAGAGGCGCCCAAGCCCTAGTGGGTCCACTCTCTATACTGTTCGTTTTTCCGATGATTTTCACAATGCTCACCGACATCACAGCCTTGCCCTTCCCCCTATCGATCATACTGCTTGCCATACCCTTCACTCATCCATTGCTGGCAGCCAATGTGTCTTTCACTGGAAACTACCTTGCGGCAATCGGAGGAATAGCTTACATGGCAATCTTCACGGTTGTGGTTCTCTACATAGCATCTAGGCTCTTCGGCACAGAAAAAATCTTGACAGCAAAACTCAAGTTCAAAAGATTCAGCCTAAGAAAAAGGAAGTAACATCCCCTCTTTCTGATTCTGTTTACCAGAACTTCCGCGGCAAACTGTCCATGTACTCGTTTAGGGAACGAATGTCAAACTTGTTGCCTTCCCGTTGCTCCAGCATTTTTGTGAGAGCTGACGCCAACTGAAGATTCGTTACAACGGGAATATTGAATTCGATGGCTAACCTGCGGATGGTGTATTCGTCCTTCAAGACCTCAGAGAATGCTACCATATGGTTCGGCATGGGTATGTTGATGACCAAGTCGATCTTGCCTTCCTGAAGATAATCGACAATGTTTGGTTTCTGTCCCACCTCCCTGACCTTACGCAACACCGAAATGTTGTTTACGCCCGCATCCCGCAGCGCCTCAGCAGTATGATGAGTTGCATAGATTTTGAAGCCCATCTTCCTCAGCGCCCGTCCAATGGGCACAACCTGTTTCTTCAGTTCTTTTCCGCCAACAGTTATCAGCACTGAGCCGCCTTCAGGTGGCATCTTGAAAGATGCTGACTGCAGCGCCTTTGATAACGCGTCTGTAAAGTTTTCTCCCAAACACGCTACTTCTCCGGTGCTCAGCATCTCAACTCCGAGAACGGGGTCGGCTCCGCTTAAGCGCATGAAACTGAACTGGGGAACTTTTACTCCAACGTGGCTGATTTCGGGCAAATCTGTGAATCCGATATCCTTGAATTTTTTGCCCAGTATCGCGAGGGTGGCAAGTTCTATCATGTTGACTCCGCGGGTTTTGCTGACATAAGGCATAGACCGTGAAGCCCTGAGATTGCATTCGATAACGTATGTGACTCCATCCTTTACGAGGTACTGGATGTTGTATGGTCCCCTGATTTTGAGGGCTTCAACTATCTTGTGAGTGTAATCCCTAACAGTTCGTAGCACGTCGCTGTCTAGAGTTAACGTTGGAATTCCCATGGTTGCGTCACCACTATGAACCCCAGCATTCTCAACATGCTCGATAATTGCTCCTATGATGTTGTCTTCGCCGTCGTAGACGCCATCAACCTCAACTTCTTTTGCGTTCTCGATAAACTTTGAGATTACGGCGGGATGCTCCCTTGAAACTTTGGCAGCCAACTTGAGGTAATCTCCCAGTTCAGCTTCTGTGTAGGCAACCCGCATCGCAGAACCGGACAGCACGTAACTGGGACGAATAAGAACGGGATAGCCAACGTTCGAAGCAAACTTTTTGATGTCGCGGGTTGTTGACAGGTCTCTCCATTCTGGCTGAGGAATCCCAAGCTTGTCAAGGAGAGCACTGAATTTTGTTCTGTCTTCTGCCTGGTCTATGCTTTCTCCCGATGTTCCTAACAAGTTAACTCCGGCTTCAGACAGTTTCAGGGCTAGGTTGTTTGGTATCTGTCCGCCCATGCTGACTATGACGCCGGAGGGTTGTTCCTTGTCGCAAATGTCCAAGATTCGTTCTAGGGTTAGTTCTTCGAAGTAGAGTTTGTCGGACATGTCGTAGTCTGTCGAAACCGTTTCTGGGTTATAGTTGATCATTATAGCCTCTTCGATGCCATTCTTTTTGAGAGCCCATATGGTGTTGACTCCGCACCAGTCAAACTCTACGCTGGAACCAATCCTGAAGACGCCTGCTCCAAGAACTATAACCTTCGTGCTAACCGAAGAAAACGTTATGTCGTCCTCGTCTCCACCATAAGTCAAGTAAAGATAGTTAGTTTTGGCTGGCCACTCAGCAGCAAGAGTGTCAATCTGCTTAATCGCAGGAACAATATTCGCTTCTTTTCGCAGTTTTCTTATCGTAAATTCGTCTGTGCCACGGCATATGGCAATCTGCATGTCAGAAAAGCCGATGCGTTTTGCTTCCCTGATGGTGTCTAGGAAGTCGCTGTCTTGTTGGCTGATTGTGTCCAGTTTGTTTTGCATGTCGATGACGTTTTTGATTTTATGTGTGAAGAAGGGGTCGACTCCACTCAGCCTATAGATTTCCTCGATGGAGACGCCCTGTTTCAGGGCTTTAACTATCTTGAAGAGACGTTGATCCGTGGGGTTAGCCAAAACATCCTTTATCTCCTCTAGGGACTCCGGTTCGTCTTCTTCGGCGTTACAGACTAGCCCCAACTTTCCAATATCCAGCATACGAACAGCTTTCTGCAGCGCCTCCTCCAGGCATCGCCCGATACCCATAACCTCGCCGACAGACTTCATCTGCGGACCAATATGCCTGTCCACATTCCTGAACTTCTGCAGGTCCCAGCGTGGATACTTAACCACAACATAATCGAGAGCAGGCTCGAAACAGGCTGTGGTGACTCCCGTCACCTTGTTTACTAGCTCGGGCAACAGATACCCAATAGATAGCTTGGTTGCTATGTATGCTAAGGGGTAGCCGGTTGCTTTGCTTGCCAAGGCTGAGCTTCTTGATAGCCGAGCGTTCACTTCTATTGCTCGGATATCCTCTGATTTGTTGTCTAGTGCCCATTGAATGTTGCATTCGCCGACTACTCCTAGGCGTCGTATTGCCTTTATGGAGGCTGAGCGGAGAATATGGTACTCACGGTTTGACAATGTTTGGGATGGAGCGATAACTATGGAGTCGCCGGTGTGGACGCCCATGGGATCAACGTTTTCCATGTTGCAGACGGTTAAGCAGTTGTCAGCGTAATCTCGTACGACTTCGTACTCAATTTCTTTCCAGTGCCCCAAATACTCTTCGATGAGCACCTGAGAGATCATGCTCTGTCCCAAGGCTCGACTAACAATATCCTTCAGTTCTTTTTCGTTGTGGGCTACGCCGGATCCTTTGCCTCCCAATGCGTAGGCTAATCGGATGATAACAGGGTAACCAATCTCCTTGCCTACTGCAACTGCCTCTTGCATGGTCTTGGCGGATTTGCTTCGGGGAATCGAAATATCCGCCTTGATCATGGATTGCCTGAAAAGTTCTCTGTCTTCTGTATCCTCTATCGTTTGGACAGGTGTTCCCAGCACTTTGACGCCGTATTTCTCAAGAATTCCCTTTTTTGCGAGTTGAACTCCGCAGTTTAGGGCTGTCTGCCCCCCGAAACCCAAGAGGATGCTGTCTGGTCTTTCTTTCGCAATGACCTCCTCAACGAACTCGGGCGTTACTGGCAGCAAGTAGACTTTTCCTGCTA
>SOJY01000205.1 GCA_004376385.1 Candidatus Bathyarchaeum sp. | reverse complement strand
TTCTGAAGGATTATTCTTTTCCCATAGTTTATGTTAAAGATAAGCCTTGGTTTCATGATGAGCAAGTGCAATGTGGAAAGCGTCCAGGAATAGCTTCTGCACGAAATGTGGGAGTAATTCATGCGCGGGGGGTTCTTTTGCTTATACATGATGATTGCAGTAAACTTCCTCCGGATTGGATTGAACGGCATGTTAAAGCTTTCAAAACTGGGTTTGATGGAATGGCTGGGCTACAACATAGGCTCTATAGTGTTTGGGGATTAGAGAAGTATGGGGAACACTATTTTGTTGATGGTAAACATCCAGATGGGCGTTGTATTCCATGTATTGTTCAAAACAAACCTTGTACCCATGTAGAAAATAGGGGTGAACGAGTTTTCATAAAGGATTATCGTGGAGACTATAGTAAAGATGAAATAGTTGCTCCAGACTATGATTCTGAGCAACATATATCCTATAATATACTTCCTCTTGGTTGGTTTTACTGCTGTAATGCAAGTATCCGAACAGAGTGTGTGCTTAAGATTAATGGGTTTCCCGAAGAGTTTTGTGGAGAAATGGGGAGTGAGGACAGTTTTGTGTCTATGTGCCTTCAAAGAGTTAATGCTAGACTTGTTTTAGACAAGAAAAGCTACATTATTCACTACAGCGATGAAGATCATGTGGATTTCAATGAAGTGTTTAATTTCAAAAATAGTGAGTTGATGCTGTTGGATGGAAAGATGCATTTTAGCAACGAAAAGTTTGTGGAAGACCTTTTTAAAGAGAAGGGTCGCTTCCGAAATAATCCACAGTTTAATCTACGTGAAATGAGAATACGAAAGCTGAAGGGGTTGTATGGTTAATGGAGCCTCTTGTAAGCGTTAACATGTGTACAATTCGTCCAGTCCCAAGATGGAAACAAATGTTGGATAGCCTAGAGAAACAAAAATTTACTGATTTCGAGTATGTTATCACCGATGCGCTCTATAACAAACGAAAGGCTGAGGTTGAGAAGTTGTTTAAAGACTACTCTTTTCCAATAGTTTACGTGAAAGATAAACCATGGTTCCACAGTGACGAGGAAAGGTTTGGAACTCGCCCAGGTCTTTCCTCTGCACGAAATACGGGTGTAATTCATTCTCAAGGTCGCCTCATGATTTGGCATGATGATAATAGTTGGTTTCCTCCAGATTGGATTAGTCGCCATGTTAAAGTTTTTGATGCTGGATTTGATGGTATGGCGGGAATGTCTCATGGCACTTATTCTCCTAAAGCGTTAGAAGAGTATCGTGGACGATACGAAGAGGTGGGGCACTTGAATTGGGCACCAAAACAAAGAGAGGATGATAGGTGTGGTCCGTGTCAGGTTGCAAATAAGCCTTGTCCTCATGTAGAGAAGAATGGAAAAAAAACTTTCATAAAGGATTACCGCGAGGATTACAATAAAAACGTGATTATGGTTCCAGATTTTGAGTCAGGAAAAAATGTTGAATATAATATACTTCCTGTTGGTTGGCTTTATGGAACAAATATGAGCATCCGAACAGAGTATGTTCTTAAGATTAATGGTTTTCCCGAAGAGTTTTGTGGTCAGATGGGAAGCGAGGATAGTTTCACTACTATTTGTTTGCAGAGGGCAGGTGCTAAGTTGTTGCTGGATAAGAACTGTTATGTTATTCATGTCAGCGATGAGCATCATAAGGGCATGAACACGATTTTCGATTTCACAAACAATGAGTTGATGCTTATGGATGGGAAAATGCATTTTAGCAATGAAAAGTATGTTCAAAACCTGCTTTTCAAAGAGAAAAATCGTTTCCGAAATAATCCACAGTTTAATTTGCGTGAAATGCGAACACAAAAGCTAGAGGAGTTGTATTGATGGAAAGGAAGGCGCTTGTTTTTGTTAGAAAAATGTTCAAAAACCAAAGTGTCGTAGGTGCTGAAGTTGGAGTTGCTATAGGAACAAATGCGTTGCGTACCCTCAAATGTATGCCGAACCTTAGATTGCTGTATCTTATAGATCCGTATCAGCATTATCCTAAGTGGACTAGCACCAAGGCGAAGGATCGACGTTTTTGGCCAGAAGACCTAGAAATAACAAAAAACAAGGCAAAAAGATTGTTGACTTATTTTGAAGATAGGATAATTTGGGTCTTCAAATGTTTTGAGGAGTGTGCCTGTGAGGATGTTGAGCCGTTAGATTTTATTTACATTGATGGCAACCACGATTACGATTTTGTATTCAGAGATATAGAGTTGGCTAGAAAACTCGTGAAGAAGGGGGGTGTTGTTTCGGGTCACGATTTTCGTCCAAGTTCTTATTCGCAAGATTCTTTGGAAGTTTGCAGAGCCGTTAATGATTACTGCAAAAAACACGATATAGTTTTCAGTCATGAATATGAGGATTGGTGGTTCATCAATTGACATACTACAAGGTTAAAAAGCCAAGCGATCTTATCCCAAACTACTTAGATTATGTTCGAAACCAAATTGAAGAGTCGTATGTTCCAGATAAGATAATACCATTGGCGAAGCATCTAGAACCCAAAGTTGAACCCATCAAAATTGAAGTGCATAAATCAGACATAAAACCTCCAGAAAAGAAAATGATTGATAATACTCGGTTTACCCTAGATAAATTTAAGAATGTTGAAAGGAATAAATCTATTTTAGATTGTGCTTGTGGAGGAGGGGGACAAATGCAAGAATTAAGGAAAATGGGATTCAAGAATGTGGCTGGAATAGAATTAAGCTCCAAATTTGTGATAACAACAAAAAATGCTAATGTTGCATATGGAGGCGTGAAAGCAGACATGCATTGGGTGCCATTTAAAGATGAGGCTTTTGATTGTGTAACTTCATTTCACACGATTGAACATTCATATTATCCCGCGAAGCTGTTACAAGAGTTTTGGAGAGTGATTAAACCCAAAGGGCGGTTGTTTGTTATTTTGCCTTATCCAGATTCGGGGCACGAAAACGATTTTCATGTAGCAAAATATATGTTAGGAACCAACATTCTTGATCAAGGAAAAAGCGTCATAAAGTTTTTTGAGGCAAACGGTTTTTATCTCACTATTTCAGAACGTAGTTGTGGGCTTGTGAATGAGCCAGTAATGTGGCTTCAATTCAGAAAACGGTTATACAAGAGGGGAAAACCGTACAAACCATGGGAGGATAATTAATGGAGGTTGTTTTTCCTCAGAAGCATCTTCTAGAGGGCGAATTTCCGTTCAACATGAAATTTAAGGACTCAGATGATAGAATAGATATTTGGATGCTTTCCACAAAAATTCCACTTCCAGATGTTATTTTCAAAGGAGAAGTGCCATTGTACCCATTTTATTGGGATACCCCGGAAACCCCAGATTGGACTCCTAGATATGAGATTCTTCTAGGAACTTATAGCCAAGATGGAAAGCATGGAGCGATACATAAAAAATGGGGGACCCAGCCGTTAAATACTTACATTCGAGGGCATTTTTGTTTAGAGCCTCATCCAAGAGCAGTTCAAGAGGGAGAACATGTTTTGGTGCAGCAATACTTTAAGTCTGGATGGTGGGGAAACGGAAATCGCATAACTATAAAGGAGCAGTTACAGCAGAATAAAATAGGTCTTCAGTTGCTACGGCAACTTGGTATCTTAAAGGCTGGGGTAAGCTTTCATTTCTTTGATCAGACTAAGCCTACGCAGGATACGTTTGGGTTAAAATATGCTCTTTTTAAGGCAGAAACGTTGCCAGATAGCTACAGTAAATATCTTCCAAATTATTTACGAGAGTGGAGATATAAAGATTTTTCAACATATATAGAGGAAGTGATAGAGGATTATGTCGAGCCGAATTTGCCTTGAAGTTGTGAAACGGAACAAAAAGAAAATTCGTGAGTCTGTAGAAGAGTTTTTGAATCGTGACGGTCTAGTTGCTGAAGAAATTTTTGTGTTTAAAAGTCGAGTTACTGGAACCTGTAAGCCTTATAGTGACATAGACATTTATGTGCAACTTGATGAAAAACATAGAGGCTTAGTTGCATTAGAGGGAGGTCTTTGGGCAGACAAAAGGGTTCTTCATAAGGGAGTTTATAATATTCCATCGCCTATAATAGAGATTATCCAAGAAGGAGAACACAAAGGGAAAGAAATAACGTTGGATATTACTTTAGGAATTGATCCTGTTCCTCCTTTGCCTCCTAAATATATAGGAAAAAAGTGGTTTATGAAATTGAGTAATGTAATATGATGCGAAAAACTATGGATGCTGTAAAAGAAAGGTTTGGAAACCAAATTCTTGTAGGCGCTGAAGTAGGTGTCAGCAATGGAATTCATGCTATAAATATTCTTCAGAAGATGCCTAACGTAAGGATGCTTTATCTTGTAGATCCATACCTGAAGGGTAGCATATGGGAAGTCCACAAGGAAGGGGCAAAACAAAAGATTTCTGAAGCTATAAAAACAGCAGGGAAGAATAAATTGTCTCCATTCAACAATAGAACTCGGTGGATTTACAAGCAGTTTGAAGAATGCACCATCGAAGATATACCAGAGCCATTAGATTTTGTTTACATTGATGGGAATCATGCTTATGAACATGTTATAAAAGACCTGACATTAGCTGGGCAACTTGTGAAGAAGGGTGGAGTTATTGGAGGACATGATGCAGGTGACTTGGGTATTGAAAGAGCGATTAAAGAGTTTTGTGAAGCAAAACAGATTAAACGTTATGGCGCGAATAACGGCAAATTTATGGTTCATGGAGTATTAAAGAGTCAGGGTTGGGACTGGTGGGTAATAAATGGTTAATCCTTGTGATGTTAAAGAGAAAGCTGATGCGGTTCTGAGGTTATTGAAGTCTACAGTTGAGGGGTGTTCTTTTAACCTTGTTTTGTTACGTGGAACCTGCTTAGGACTCTATCGAGACGTAGCTTTCATCGAAAAAGATAATGACATCGACATAGGAATTTTGTCAGATCATAAAGAATGTACCCCTGAAGAAAAACGGTTTGTTAAAGAAAAACTGTTAAAAGCAGGGTTCAAGTGTCCTAATCCTGTTGATCTTGCGGGTCAAGAACACTGGTGGGCACACAATGCTGATATTTTAATCTGTATTAGATGGACATTCGAGTATCCTGATATACCTACTTTTAGTCAGTTACGTTTCTTACACAGATTTGATTACGTTATATACAACAATGAAATCTATAATATTCCGCATCCCATCGGGGATTACCTTGAATATTTTTATCCCCCAAGCTTGTATGGTGGGGCAGATTGGAGAACCCCACATCTAAAATCACCATAGAAACGTGTCGTCAATGTTATATTTGCTTATCGCAATGATGAAGTCTTCGTCTCCATCGTTCTTTATTGAGTGCCAATCGCCTTTCTCTATTAGCAAAATGTCGTCCTTTTCAAGTTGCATCTCAACGTCATTAACGGTGACTGTGCCACATCCTCCCAATATGATGTATGTTTCTGTCATTCCTTGATGGTAATGATTCAATATGTTCTGTCCACTCTTGAATACAACGATTTGGAGAACACATCCTTCTAGATCTAGATCTTCCTTAGAGAAGATTCTGTACCTGAAGTAGGTACGTCTCTTCTCAAGATTCCAATCAGTTCTCTTTATTAGCTTCATTCCAGTCTAGTTTCTCCCTTAATTCTGTTCCACT
>SOJY01000208.1 GCA_004376385.1 Candidatus Bathyarchaeum sp. | reverse complement strand
TTACGGTGTGAACATCGACAGCAAAGTTTCAGTGTGAACCACGTTGGGGTGAGCTTCAATCATCTCGTAGATGATCTTTGTAAGCTCTTCAGAATTGTCTGCTTCTATAACTGCGATTGCATCGAACCTTCCCAGAATCGAGTTAGCCATCGTCACGCCCTTTATCTTCCTCGACTGCACGATCTCCTCCGAAGTACCGGGTCTCATAATCAAGAGTACGAAAGCCCTAATTTTTTTGCTGCGGAGATCTTTTGAAGCCAACAGTGTTTCTCTCCTTTTAGAAGAGCGTGATCGACGTTTCGGTGTGGACGATGTTGGGGTCTTTTTCGATTACTTTGTATACGAATTCGTTGAGTGTTTCTAGGTCTGGGGCTTCTAAGACAACTATGACGTCGTGTCGTCCGTAAACGGAGTCAGCATGTAGAACATTTTGGAAGCGCATTTTGATGGCTTTGACTACGTCTTCAGATGTTCCTGGTCGTGTTTCGATTAGTAGATATGCTTTCATGCTTATTCACCTCTCTCCATATTCTTTTTTAATAGTCTAAGTATTTCATTATTTCCCACGGGGTAACATAGAGGCAGTACTGGTTCCAGTCGTTGGTCTTGTAATCTATGAACGCGTCGAATATGTGGCTTCCAAGAGTCTTATGAACTACCTCGTCGCTCTGCATTGCATCTAGAGCCTCTTTGAGGGTTGTTGGCAACTCCTTAATTCCAAGTGCACGTCTCCTTTCAGGACTCAACTCGTAAACGTCCTCGTCAACAGGGTCACCTGGATCAAGTTTCTTCTTTATGCCGTCAAGCCCAGCCATTAAGATACATGACAGAGCTAAGTATGAGTTGCATGACGGATCAGCTGAACGCAATTCAACGCGTTTTGCTGCGGCGTGCTCGGGACCTTTGAAGTATACCGGAACACGTATCATTGCTGACCTGTTGCGGCGAGACCACATTATGTAAATGGGAGCCTCAAAACCTGGCACAAGTCGCTTGTAAGAGTTTACTGTAGGGCAACTTATTGCCGTTATGGCTCTTGCGTGTTCTAGTAAGCCTCCGATGAAGTATCTGCAGGTCTGGCTCATCTCAGCATACTCGTCTGTTTCGTCATACATCACGTTCGTTTTGCCCTTCCACAAAGAAGCGTGAATGTGCATGCCGCTGGCGTTGTCAAGGTAAACTGGCTTGGGCATGAAAGTAGCGATTAATCCGTGCTTCTTTGCCACGTTTTTGGCAACGAACTTGTAGAGAAGTGTCCTGTCAGCGGTTTTCACTAACTCTCCGTACTTGAAGTCGATTTCGATCTGTCCTGCCGTAGCAACTTCGTGGTGGTGCATCTCAATTTCTGTGTCAAAGTTGTCTTCCAGTATCGAGGCAACTTCGTTACGGTACTCAACGGTTGTGTCCTCTGGTGGCGGTCTGAAGTACGCCTCTTTTGGTCTTAGTGTGTGGCTTCCTGGAGTGGTTTCTGGGGATTCTGGTACAACTCGTGGTGCGCCCCATGAGTCTCCTGCGCCACCTTTTGGGCTTACCCACATGTCCCAAACAAGCTTTGTTGGGTCGATGGATTTGAAGACGAAGTATTCCAGTTCTGGACCGAAGAAGCCGGTGTAACCCATATCTGCTGCTGCTTTTACTGCTCTTTTTGCTACGTATCCTCTTGGGTCTACAACTGAGGGTTCGTTGCCTCCGAAGGCTTCGTAGATGTCTCCTAGGATTATGGCGCTTCTTTGGTGTTCGTCAGTTGTCCATGGAATGATAGCCAATGTTGTTGGGTCGGGTTTGAGAATCATGTCTGATTCTTGTATGCTTTTGAAGCCTCGTATAGATGATCCGTCGAAGCCGATGCCGGCGGTTAGGACTTGTCCCTCCGTGTAGTGTCTTGCGGGTATAACTACATCCTGCATTAGACCGCGGATGTCCACGAAGGCTGTGTGTACCCATCGTATTTTGTTTTTCTTCAGGGTTTCTTTGGCTGTGGTAATCGCATCCATGTTACTCACCATTCATTCAGTTGAATGTGAAATTATTACATGTTTATATATAAACCTTTCTAATATGTTGAAGGAAAGCTTATATGTGTGTTTGGTTAATGAACAAGTGTTCACGATGAAACAAAAAAGCAGATTGTTCCATGGATAATTATTCAATGAAGGAGGAACTGGAAACTGACTTACACTTCTCATAAAGTGGATGATATTGACCGCAAAATCATGCGTTTGCTACAAGAGGACGCAAGAAAAAGTTTCAACAAAATAGCTGACAGCCTAGGGATAGCCGTTGGAACAGCCTACAACCGCGTAAAGAACCTAGAGGACAAAGGAGTCCTGAAGGGCTACACGATAATGTTGGATTCCGCTAAACTCGGTTACGGCTTGACGGCTCTCATACTCATTGAAGCAGAGGGGCGGTATCTTCCCGAAGTTGAAAAAGAGCTTGCCAAGCTCGACGAGGTAATATGCATCTACGACATCACCGGAGACTACGACGTAGCGGTGGTTGCGCGATTCAAGAACAGGACTACACTAAACAACTTCATCAAATCGGCACTGAAGATGCCTCACGTGACCCGAACAGTTACAAACGTTGTACTCAACGTCGTCAAAGAAGACTTTAGAGTCAAATTGTAAAAACGTAAAGGCTCTGTAAATATCCAATTTTTTGTTTTCTATTCTAGCTTTCTGTAGATTGCTGTGAACAGGAAGATGCCTGCTGCAGTAAAAACTATGACGCCGCTTGTTGCCACATTGTAGACTGCTGATAGTAGTATGCCTGTTGTCATGCTGACTGTTCCGAAGCCTATGGCAGCCAATGTTGTTCCTTTGAATGAACGGTTCAGTTGAAGGGCTGAGAGTCCAGGTAACACTAGGAGGGCGACTACAAGAATTACGCCTATCACTTTTATTGAAAGCACGATTGTGATTGCCACCAGCAAGTTGAAGGTTAATGACAGCAGACGGACAGGGATGCCCATCAGCCGAGCGTCTTCTTCGTCAAAGGTCATGGAAAGAAGCTCCTTGTAGAAGATTCCCAGAATTAGTATCGTTGATATTCCAAGAATTGACACTATGATGAGGTCTGTTTGGTCGATGGTGAGAATTGAACCGAACAGAAAACTGAAAAGCTCAACATTGAATCCGCCCGCCAAGCTTATTATTATTAGACCTGTGGAAAACCCTACTGCCAACATCACGGCTATGGCAGAGTCAGACT
The DNA here is from genome assembly GCA_004376385.1 of Candidatus Bathyarchaeum sp. Classification (GTDB taxonomy): domain Archaea; phylum Thermoproteota; class Bathyarchaeia; order Bathyarchaeales; family Bathyarchaeaceae; genus Bathyarchaeum. The sequence goes on along the minus strand of SOJY01000208.1, from coordinate 2,476 downwards.
GAGCCAAACCCCTCTTTCTCATGTAAGATATGCCCAAAACCGCTAAGATCGAAACAAGCAAAGCAGTCAAGATCGGGTTGATGCCCAAAAACAACCCCAAAGCTATGCCCCCAAAAGCAGTGTGCGCTATTCCGTCGCCTATCATCGCTTCCTTTCGCAGTATAAGGAAAAGACCAACCCATGCACAAGCCAAGGCTACTATAGTTCCGCCTAAGAGCGCATTCTGGAAGAACTGGAACCCAAAAAGTCTGAAAACATCAACAAGTTCATTCATCTTCAAAAACTCGCTTACATTCATGCTCGTGGAAGACAAAGTGGAAGTGTTCGCCGTAAGCTTTCCTTAGAACCTCGTTTGGTTTCAAATCTTCTGTTATTTCAGCCGTGTTAACCCACCGGTTCATGCACATGACCTTGGACATTCTGCAGAAAACCGCTGTCAAATCATGGGTCACTAGCATGATGGTTATGCCCTTCGCAACATTAAGGTCGCTAAGTTTCTTGTAGAATTTCTCTTGTGTCCCAGCGTCCACGCCAACTATGGGCTCGTCCAATAAAATTATTTCAGGTTTCCTCACCAACGCTTTAGCCACGAAAACCCGCTGTTTCTGTCCTCCAGACAGTTGTCCAATCCTTCTGTTTGCAATGTCAGATATTCCCATGAACTCGAGGGCTTCATCCACAGATTCCCAATCTTTTCGCTTCAAGGGTCTTCCCAAGTTGCCCCTGTTCACCCTGCCAAGAGACACCAGTTCTCTCACAGCCAACGGAAAATGAGGATCAAAATTAACTGCATGTTGAGGCACATAAGCAACTTTCTCCCATCGGGAAAAGGATTCTATGTCTTGACCAAATAGACGAATGGTTCCCCTTGTTTTCGGTAGAATATTCAGGATGGCTAGGAGAAGAGTGGTTTTGCCTCCGCCGTTGGGACCCACTATGCCGACGTAGTCTCCTTGATGGATTGTGAAATTGGCGTCTTCGATAACCACAGAATTTGATCTAGCTACATGGAGGTCGGAAACCTCCAGCACAGGAATTTTTTCTTGCATAGCGCCCTCTTGAATATTATCTAACATTTCATTTCAACTTTCTTATGACGCTTCAAGTCCTATCTTCAAGTTTTCCAAATTTTTCTCCTGTTGCCCAAAATAATCTAAACCGTCCATGTCGCCGAGCATAAAGTAAAACTTCAATATCTGCACATCTTGACCTGAAAGGCGCTCCAGCTCATTCCTGAGGGTTTGGGCGGATTCGTCGGCGTAAACTGGGTCCACATACACCACGTAGGTCTCATGATCCATCATCATTTCTACGAGGTGTACGTATGTTGAGGCGCTTGGCTGCTCGTCTGCGGAGATGCCTATAACCCCATGCTGCTCAAAGCCGTACCTGTCAGCGAGATACCCAAAGGCAGAATGTGTAACAAAAATCTCTTCCTTAGCCTTAGTTGAGAGTCCACTCAGGTAGTTGTTGTCCAGTTCTTCGAATTGTGTCTTCAAGTTTTGCCAACGTTCGGTGTAGTAATCCAGATTATTCGGGTCTTTCTGGACCAGAGACTCGTAAATGTTTTGAGCCTGCTGTTTCGCTATGAATGGGCTTATCCATGTGTGCGGATCATAGAGTCCCTCATACTCGTGGTCCTGGTCATGTTCATTGTTTTCTTGTTCAGTTTCAAGAAGATTTACTCCCTCGGTAGTTTCTATGATGATTTTGTTGCTTGAATCGATGGTGGGGAGTATGTCGTCCTCGAACCAGTGGTCAAGGGATGCGCCGTTGTATATTATCACGTCAGCCTCGTCCAAGGCTAGGATGTCACCGAAGGATGGTTGCCAATTGTGTACCTCAGTGTTGTCGGGTATAAGCTGCTTGACGGTTACTTGTTCTCCGCCTATCTGTTGGGCGAAAAAGGCGAGGGGATAGAACGTGGCTACAACTTTTAGTTTATCAGCTTCTGTTTTGTTTTGAAGTGAGTAGAAAGCGGTGGCAAATACTGCAGTTAAGACGATTACGGTTGTTGCGATCACAAAAAGTTTCTGGCGTTTATTCATACTTTGCTACCTTTTCGATGTTTAGTATGTGGAACGTAGAAGTTTATTAAATTTTTGCTATTTTTTATTAAAATATATTTAAATGCAGGTGCAGATGTTAATAACTTGGTGTGTGGCATGACCATCATCAGCGTTTCAGTTCCAGAAAAACTCCTAGAAAGAGTGGAGAACTCCATCCGGGAACAGGGGTTTGCGAACAGATCCGAGATTGTCCGGCAGGCTTTAAGAACATTCATTATGGAAAGCAGAAGCCTCAAGGAACTTAAGGGAGAAATCGCGGCATCCATAACAATCATTTACGAGAGAGATGCAACGAAAGGACAGATATCTGAAATCCAGCACAGCTTCGGAGACATAATCTCAACCTTTCTTCACGCCCACATAGATGAAGACTACTGTCTAGAAGTAATCGTGGTAAAAGGAGAAGC
>SOJY01000195.1 GCA_004376385.1 Candidatus Bathyarchaeum sp. | reverse complement strand
CATTTTCTCAGGTTTTTTGATTCGTTGTAGGCTGGGACCGTTACCACAATCAAATGTTATCTCCCTGCTTGTGTTGCAATAAGCGTGACTCCCAACAGAATGAAGAAGACACCTGCCCAGCTAGTTAATCCGACCTGCTCCTTGAGGAAGATTTTGGAGAACATAAGTGTCCAGACATAGGAGGTAGCAACTATGGGATAGAGTATAGACAGTTGCTCCTTGTTTAAGGCGTAAACGTACAAGACAGTAGACACGCAATATACTGCAATTGCAAGGATCAGATGGTAATTTGTGAGCAACAGCTTGATGTCAAACTGGAGGTTATCTGCTCCTCGCTTAAATTCCAGCTGTCCAATGCTTCCTATAAATGCAGCCAATGCTGTTAATAAGATAATTTTCCAATCCAACCTTAACCCCTCAATTACCTCCATTCAATTTTCCTAAAGTATATAGATAAAAGCCTTACGTTTGATGGCATGCCTGAAGATTCAGTTTCACGTTTTTTTTGGCTCCGCTTTTTCTTCAGCACAAAAAATGCTGCTGTTAGCACGATTGCCGATCCGATTACTACGTATAGTATAGTGTTCGAGATGTGGATGTTCGAAACGGTTTTTGTGGCTTGCTCAAAGTCTGGATACTCCACCTCAACAAGGAAACTCTGAAAGGGACCCCAACCGTTTATTTCACACGCGTATACTCCAGATTCAATTTCTTTGCATGGCTTTCCATTCACCGAGACATTTGCGTCTACAACCGGATTCTCGGTGTAATTATATGCCACGTAGACCTTTACATTCGTCACACCCAAAGCCATTGTCTCAAATTCCATTCTGGTTACCTCGGTTTTATCCCAAGTTATTTCTATTTTTCTAGCTTGGTCTTGAATCGTTGCGAGACCAAACTTTTTGTCGTCAACTGATGTGGCTTCATACACTTGTGTACCAAGGATGTTTGATGTTGCGTTATACTCCCACCTTAAGTTTTGGTTAGACCACGTCATCGGCTCGCCATTAAGGAAAATCGTTCCCCTTGAAGCGTCAAAGATTACAGAATCATACTCATACTCGGCAGTCAGCCACAAAGTCTGTGACGAACCAGTCTGAACAAGCCTATCGATTAAGATGGAATCCGTCACAACAACCCTGTCCCAAATGATGAAAGGGTCATTAACGGATTTCGCGTAATCAGTCAAACCATCATATTCTACGCCCGTAACGCTCCAAACAACTCTACCAACAACATCATAACTGCTATCGAAACTGACCCAGCCTGTTTCGTTTGCCACATATTCGGCGCCATTAACGGCAATTGTTGCTCCAGCCACATCAGAACCATTGCACATCCACACTAAGTGAAAACCAATAGTCTGGACACTGCCGACATCAGCCCGCTCATCACTAACAAATGCACGATCTATCTCGAGTGGCTTGCAACCGAAGGTGAGTTCAACAGTTTCGGATGTAAAAGTAAAATCTGCAGACAGAACACCCGTTGAGACATCATAACTCCATGTCGTGGCTTCCTCTCCATTGACTTTGAGATAGTAAGGTTTTGTTCCCCCTGTCTGAATCTGTATTGAGCCTTCCTGTCCAGCGGTTCCATCTGCGGAAACGTTTAGAATCCCACGGGATGCATTCCATGAAAATTCTGTTAAGGAAACGGTTGATGCTACCACAGAAACGTCAACTGTAGTCTCCCAGCTAAAGGTGATGTTCGAGTTTGAAACTACTGCCAAAATCTTGTTCACCGTGTCATAATCTTGTATTAGGTTAAAGGGTGCCCCAAGGATGTATCGTGGTTGTTTAAGGTCTGCGCAATAAATCTTGGTCATGTTTGTTGCTTCTTCAAGACCCTTGAGGGGTACTGTCAAGCGCTGGTCAGTGAAGAGTGGAGTCGCAGTTAATAGAGCCTCCGAGTATATCACCTGAGGCTCCGCATCATTTTCTAGAAATATGAAGAGTTTTGCTTGGTTGGGTTGCAATGTTACGTTGAGAGAACTCACTGGGCTTTCCGTGACTCCGTAATACTCGTTTTTGAGATAATCAAAGACTATATACTCTTTATCTGGGCTTAAGCCAGCCTCCGACTGGCTAATGGCATACTTGAAAGTTTTATCGTCTGTGGAATTGTCGTGCATAAGATAAACCGCTCTGTCAGCCTGTCCCTGACACAACCAGTACTCAGTTTCTGGATATGGCACATATGTCATATGTCTCACATGATACACACAGAGGAAGTGAACAAAATCGGTTAGGACATCGGTTAAAACGCCATCCGGCAGAGAATTGGGGTTGCGAGTATTGACAACGTAAGTGTAGCCTGCGCCCTTTTTGTTTTCAACAATGAAAGCGTTATGGTCACTTTGAATCCCGTTAACCCAAGCTATCACGCTGGTGTTTTCACTAGGGTATAATTCATATTTGAATTTCAAGAACCAAGAACCCGTTTCATCGGGGTCAGAGTAGCTGTAGGTTTTTTCATTCCATGGATACCAGAAAGTGTCTTGAGTGAAGGTAACGTTATGTAAAAGGGCATCAGCCCTTATGTCCAAGCTATTCTCAGCCAGAGTTGCCACGTGTATGCCGAAAAGAGAATCAAAACTTTCAATCCACGCAAAAGGGCTTTCAAGGTTATCCACATTTTCGTTATTATGGGTAAACGTTAGGAACGAAAAGAAAATTCCGCCATCCTGAACGTAATCCTCAATGTTGTCTGCTATTATATCGCTCATCTGGCTCCAGCCCAAAGCAATAATGACCTTATACTGTTTCAGTACAGACGGCGGAGCGTAAATTGGGATAACATCCACCATTCCAAAGGGTAATCCTGTAAATTCTTTTCCTGTTAGGGCAGCGCCAATCTGCCAATTGTCGCCGATTCCGGGGAAGAAGAGATTCAAAAGCGTGTAATCGAAATCTCCCTGCCTGCCGGACTGCAACCAGAACCCCCAATCTGATCCTCGGCTACCCCATCCGCTCTGCCCAATCATAACCGCGATAGGTGAACGATAATTTGGCTGATCATATCCTAAGTTCTTCTGGTTCTGTAGGAAGGTGTAGAATCTCTGTATTACTTTGCCGTACTCGGTTAGCTTGCCATCTCGTCCCAGAATGATGTATTTGTTGGGCCAATCTCGATCAAGTGTTCCGAAGAAGTTGCCCTGCTCGAAGAAGAAGTATTTTGCGCCATAAAACCACCCCTCATAAAGAGCACGTTCTACGTCGTTGGGCGTGAAAGCGGGAGGTAATATCCATTCCCTCCAAGTGTCTACCCACAGCCCCCACGCAGGTATGTCATAGCTGCTTGCCATTCCTCTGGTTAAGCCGATCATCAATTCTGTGTTTGGAGCATTGAAGACCTTGGTGATTAAAACGTCACAATAGGACGTGTTCGCCGAGGCATAGCTGATAACGTTTTCCGCAAGCAGTATCTTGGCGCCACTACTCTTGAAGTCTGCCAGTTGCATTTGAGATGTTATGTTTTCGATTATTGCTTGTTCTGCTTGAAGCCGAGTTTTGATGTTTCCTGTTGAATTGTTTACCCATGTGTTGCCGTCAATCTGTTTTCCAGTGATTTCTTGAACCAAGACGCCTAAGAGACGGGGATACTTTGCTTCCCATGTTGCAAACTGTTCAGGAGATATTCTTACGTGATGGTCTGAAAAGTTGTAGGTTTCAAAAATGGTGTAAAGTCCCAGATTGTTTGCTTCTCTGATTGCCTCCTCTATTAACGTTAGATTCCATGCTTGATCCATAGGGTGGAGGATAACCATGTTGCCAAGTTGAAGATCTTTTACTTTTTTTATGCTGTCCAAGATTACCTGTTGCTGGCTTTCGAGAATCAAAATTCCCATCAAGTATTCTGGTTCATCTTCAACTGTTTCCTGAGCCAAAACTTCGGAAGCGACAGATGAAAAGGAAACGGTGAAAATGAGTGCTGTTAACAAAAAGAAAAACAGCTTATGTCTCATGCCCATTGGTTTCAAGGTGATTTCACCGTCCTTCTGGTTGGTTATGGCTGTCACTCATGAACATGCGAAACATGGTATTGAGTCTTATGTGTTCACTCATTTTGAAGTAGCCTGCCTCAGGAATTCAGCTATTATCTTCATTAGTTCCCATAAATGCTTTATCCAAATTGACCCATTGAATGCACAAAAAATGGAGAACAAAAAGTCGTGTGTTTGCTACAAATCTGCGTCGTTGGGGTAGCCTCGGCTTTCCCAGTATCCTCGGTAGTCTTCGTTGTCTGATAGCTCAATCGCGGTTATCCATTTTATCCACTTGTATCCCCATTTACTCTCTGCTACAAGCTGGAAAGGAAAGCCTCTTTCGGGGGGAAGGGTTACGTTGTTCATTTTGTAAGCCATCATTATGTTGTTGTCGATTATGTAGTCTAGCGGCAGTGAGGTGGAGTAGCCGTCATAAGCATAGAATATCACTGTGGTTGCTTCTGGATTAACTTCTGCGTCTGCTATCAGGTCTTTAAGTTGGATGCCTTCCCAGAGTATTGTTACGCTCCAGCCCTCTACACAACGCAGGGTGACAACCTTCTTGAAAGATGGGTAGTTGTATAGAACTTCATCGTACGTGTATTCTAGTTCGTTGTTTACTAGACCTGTGACGGTGAGGCTGTAAGTTTCGTTATCGAGATATTGTGGTCCTTTGATCGAGTTTTCTCTGAAATGACTAATTGATGAAAGGTCCTGTCCTTCGTATTCCCTGATTTCTACGTATTCAAATTCGTTTGAATCGTTTGTTCTAGTCCACCAGATCATAACGCCAACAAAGATTATTGCCGTAACTAGAAGCAGTAGCAGGATTGCAGCTGAAAGAAGCCGTTTACTTGGCATCGTTACCCCCACCAAATATGACATATGTCATAGTTATATAGGTTTCAGTTTGAACTTTTTGGACTAAACAAAAATCGAAAAAGAACCAAGGTAGGAACAGTAAAATACCTACTTGCATAAACCGTGTAAATATTAGGAGGATAACGCTTTGGACATGGACGAGTTTCAGGGTTTCTTTAAGAAATATTCTCCCCTAGTGATCAGTTTCATAGGCATCATGTTTCTGTTGGCAATAGGCGATTACAGAAGAGCATGGCTTCTTTTAGCTGCGGGATTGGGTATGCAGTATTTCTGGATACGGCTCCGATACCGGTAGATAGTAGAGCAAAGTCAATATTTCTTTACCAACAAAAATGGGCAGTTGAGGCTGTTTTGGTCAAGGTTTCTTGACAAAAATCATTATATGTTTCGTTAACTAAGGTATTGTTGGTGCCTGTAGTGGGAGAAAGAAAGGGTACTATCATTACAGTATTGATTTCTCTATTTCTATTGGGTTCTATGTCAGGTATTGTTTTTGCATCATCAGGTAATTGGGTTGAGGTAACAAGATTTACTGGAGAAGGAGGTATTATTACAACAGAATCTTTTACATGTGACCATGTTGAATGGCGAATCAGATGGGAAATTGAACCACGTTCTAAATATCTTGAATCTAGATTCTTTCCACCCTTTGGAGTTTATATTTATCCACACAAAGAAGGTTTTCTGAGTAGTGCGTGGTTTGAATCTATTATATGGAGAGGAACTGAAGAAACAAATGGAACTTTGTACATACATGACAAAAACGGTACATTTTATATGGAAATTTTAGCACAAGATGTAAACCTAGAAAGTTACACAATAATAGTTGAACAAAA
>SOJY01000065.1 GCA_004376385.1 Candidatus Bathyarchaeum sp. | reverse complement strand
AGTAAATAATTGTCTTGCTTGGAAAAACAGAAAAAGTACTGTTTTCAACAATGAACCTCTATTAGTCTCCTAATATGATTAACTGTTTGTTATCTTCTGCTGTTTTGTTTCGAAACTTGGAAGATAAACAAGTCTTTGTTCAGAAAAGGTACCTGGTAAGAAACTGTCTTTTAGGTCTATACTTCTCTTCTGTTCCATGCTTTTGCTGCTTCATAGCAGAAGACTATGGTGAATATTATTGTTGTAATTGTGGAGAAGAAGTATTCGCGGTTGATAGTTTTATCAAGCCTTGCTTCGTCTTATCTGTATTCCCTTTTCCAATGCTATAATGTCAACCAAATCTTGTATGCCTGAAGTCTGGAGTTTTTTCTCCATCACTTCTTCTATTTGGAAGACCCCCGCTGGATTGGTCATGCTTACAAAGATTTGAACAGGTTTCCGTTTTCCCTTCTCGATTTCCACCTTGGTTATAGAGAGCGCGGAGAGCGAGTGAATATCCACCTTTCCGGTTCTGTAAGGAATTCTGGTCCTTCCATGAGCCATGTCAGTTCCATCAGCTATCTTTGCTGCTCCAGCCTCTACACTTAAACACTCAACTTCATTTTCATGAGAAAAAATAGTGTGCAGTATCTCAGACTTTAATCTCACCGCCAGACCCACGTCTTCTGGGTAAACCTTCCTGAGAAGTCTATCCAAGATGGGATTTGCTATCACACAGCTATGGATGTGATGGTTAACTCGGTGAATGCTGTTTCCCAAGTCGTGGAGATACGACCCACAAAGAACAATAACCTTGGCATCTTCAAGAGAACAAACATTGTTTTCTATAGTCGTAGGCGTGACTTCCTGACTTAAGATGTCAAAAATTTCTAGGGCACTTCCTGAAACAATTTTGGAGTGGACTGGACCGTGGTCATTGTATTTCAGTCGTTCCACCGCCATCACATTGGACATGCGGAGCGTGTTCTGGACTTCTATGTCTGTTTCCATCAATCGAAACATCTGTTTAACTTTTGGTTCTTTTAGATGTGATTGTATTAGATTTGCGGAAACGGTAACCATTCTCTGTTTTCACCCGCTTAAACTATAGGCGCAGAATATAATAATCTTAAGCAGCGCAAACCTAAAGGCTAAAACTCTGTTTTCCTGTTTTATGTTGCCGACGAAAAGATTGACCTTTTCTCTAGGTATGTTACAGGATCAACTTCCCTTATTGCTATGTCGTCCATGTCTATTATGTAGATTGTGTGTATGCGAGCGTTTCTGATTTCGTCGAGACTAACTGGCGGGTTCTTGTAGTATAAGTCACAGAGAGTTTTGAGGTACTTCAGGTCTTCTTTTGTTCTGTCTCTAGGCGGTTTTACTAGTATATCGGGAATCTGTAGCAGATAATATGGTGGGACGCCTAAGGCAAACTTGTCTGAGTGGTTACCGTATCGGATTATTTTGCTGGCTATCCTTGATTTGCGGTAGTTAGCGGGGTCAAGGGCGTGACTTGGGGGAATGAAACCAGTCTCTATCTCAACAATGTGGGAGCCTAAGCCCTTCACTCCGTACAGATCACATATCAACCCATCTACTGGTCGTTCAATGTCCACTTCATAGCCCTTAAGAATCAAATGTTTGGCGCATACGAGCTCCATAACTGAATGGTTGATCTTGACAACATTCTCTTCATGCAAACGAATCAGATTATCTTTTAAAACATTCAGTTTTTTCTGGGCTTCTTTGTTGGTATCCATGTTTAATCTTCGAACCAGAATTTCTAGGTCTCTGTCGAACTTGTTCATGGTCTCATCCTTTCAGAAATTTTGCAATAACGGATTTCCTGTTAATAAAGTGGTAGGCAGTCTCTGTCAAAAGCTTTTATGCACACATACCCCTAAAAAATCCTAAGCAATATTACATTTGCCATGCTCCATAGACCTGCCCTTCAGGCGGGCACTTGGCTTTCGTTTAGGTTTCAAAAAAATCTTGAATCAGGGAACCTAACTATTTGAACCCACAAATCATACGGAAAAGAAAAGGATGAAGATCCCGCTGTTATGGTGTTTATGTCCTGTTGGAGATGAGCGAAAACAGCCATTTGATTGTTCTGCAGGTTTTAGTCTTTGATTGCTTCGAGTAGGCTCATGACGTTCCAGAGTTTCACTCTGGTGTACGGGGGCATGTTGGGGTCCTGCAAGATTTCGTCGAGAGTTGATATGGCGTTTGCTGCTCTGACGGCTGGAGTGATGTCTGCGAGTTGAAGAGATGTGATGGATTGTTTCGCTGCTCTTCTTATGTTTCGTGGAGTTGTAGTGTCTTCGGAAACCATGCCAAGTACATTCATGGCTTCTTCTATTCTTTTCTCGTATTCCTGTAGTTTCTTTTTGCGCACCATGTAGAAGCCTCCTATAACACTGCTTAAACGAGATGTAACCTATTTATTCTTATCCTATAAATAGGCGACGATTTATACTGTTTGCGGGCGAGCCATTCATTCGGCGATTCAGCTTTAACGTGAAACAGACGATAGATAGTTAATTAACCTGCAGCAAAAATATATTCTACCTGTAAAGTTTGTTCAGAAGGGTTTAATATTTGTTAACGTTGGCTATGCAGGGTTTGTAATGAAAATAAACTATAAACCGCAAAAAACACAAAAACAAGTCCTGTCTCCCCATCTTCATAGTCACAAAAGGCCCTCCTATGAACGAAAATCCCAAAGAATTTCCCAGCATAAACCCCACTACCCTATCTAGGTTTCTACAGATTTCTTTGACAGCCTATCTTTTCTATAGATAAACGTGCTACCCAAAAATAGGAAAAAAACCTTTTACTGCGAATTCCCAATGTTTCTTAATATTACCTTTCTCTTCTTTGATTTGTTGTTCAATTTTTCTGAAGGCTTCTATATCTTGATTAGCATATAATTTTCTACCTTTACGGTTTGCAATCAGTTCCCGACGTTTTTTGATAGCTTCGTCCAGCAACTCTAGTTGCCTTCTTTTTACGATGCAGAGAGTTTTGAAGATGTTAACGAATTTCTCTACTTGATCCCATCTGGATATTTTGATTTGTCTGCTCTTGGGGTATACATGGATATAATCTATCTCCTCAAGTTGAAATACCAAGGTACGCAACCAGTTCAAAACATGAACATGAGTATTCGTGAAACAAATAATGGGTGTAGGACGATCGTTTCGGATATAGAGACCTACAAACCCGTCAGCATCGAAAAATCCAGCAACATATCCTCTTCGATAATCTTCTGGCGGAAGAACATCAATCACACTCAATTTATGCATTCTCTTCCCCCGATCATAATCAATCCTCTCCAAATCTCATTCTGGATAATCACTATAGAGGGTGATAGAGGTCTTGCTTATTTTGATCTTGAAAAACTATGTTTAATACAGGTTTATAAGCTTAAGATGAACCATATGTTTTCTCGGAAGAGCCTTTGGAGAAACAAAAAGGTTGAAAGACATGAGTCAATTTTTTCTTGAAATACTTGTCAGGTGTCTAGCGTCATGCTTGGACAGAAGATTGATGAGTCCATTACGTTAGGTGTTGATCTTGGAGGCACCAAAGTTAATGTAGCGTTAGTGGATGCTAGTGGTCGCCTTTTATATGCCTACAAATCCCTGATTCACGCCTCAAAGGAGCCAAACAGGGTCATCGCCGACATCTTAACAGGAGTAGACGTATGCCTCAGCAAAACAGGTCAAGAAGCTAAAGCTCTTGGAATCGGTGTAGCCGCTCAGGTGGATCTGAAAGGAGTTATTCACGGTTCTCCCAACTTGGGATGGCAAAATGTTCCCTTAAAGAAGAAACTGGAGAAACAGCTTGGGCTACCTGTGGTTGTGACTAATGATGTTCGTGCAGCTACTTGGGGCGAATGGCGGTACGGCTCGGGAAGAGGCATAGACGATTTAGCCGTTCTTTTTGTTGGTACTGGTATAGGTGGGGGAGTCATAAGCGGCGGAAAAGTCCTATCTGGTTGCAGTAACAGTGGCGGAGAACTGGGGCACATCACAATTGTTTATGATGGACGAAAGTGTCGTTGCCCTAACAGGGGTTGTTTGGAAGCCTATGCTGGTGGTTGGGCAATTGCTGAGCGTGCCCAAGAGGCGATTAGAACTTTGTCGCATGAGGGGCGGCGTTTGCTGTCTTTGGCGGGCAGTGTTAAACAAGTTACGGCGGTTACGGTTAGTCAAGCTTATCGGGAAGGCGATTTGTTGGCTCGATTGTTGGTGGATGAGACTGGTCGATATTTAGCTGCTGGAGTGGTTAGCATCGTTAATGCTTTCAATCCTTGTCTTGTGGTTCTTGGGGGCGGTGTTGTTGAGGGTATTCCTGAGCTGATTCAGATTGTGAAAGATAATACTCGAAATAGAGCATTGGAGGCTGCTGTTGAAAAGTTGGAGATTGTGAAGGCTACGTTGGGTGCTGATGCAGGGACAATCGGGGCAGCTGCTTTGGCACAAAAATTAGTAGATAAAGCTCCGCGGGCTGGTCTGTAGGTTGTCTTCTGGCTCCTGCTTTAAATCTAGCTTTGTATGTTGTTAGGCAAAAGGTTAAAGTTCTTCCGTGTAGACGTTTGTTAGGCGGGGAAGTCAGATGGCTGTCTTAGCATATGTGTTGGTTACACTAAATCCGGGCACCGAGAAGGATATCCTCAAAAAAATTGCCTACTTAAACGAAGTCACGAGGGTAAGTATGATGTACGGAGAATACGATGCTATCATCAAAGTAAACACTGAAAGTTTAGATCAGTTGAACGAGTTTCTAACCGATAAACTGAGAGTGTTACCCGACATCTTTCAAACAGCCACATTAATAGTGGCTAAAACTCACATGAGTAAAAGTTAACACAAAAGCCTCTTTCTTTTTCTCTTCTGATTTTTTCTTTTGATGTTGAGGCAGTCGTAAGTAACTAAAATGTAAAAAAGCCCTAGGAAACTTCACTTTCAAAATTTCTTATCCACATTGCTCTTTTAAATGGATACTGAGACTCTGGATGTTATGCTGTCGAATTTGAGGACCACTGAAAAGCTGGCTAAAAACAGCCGTAGTTTTTCACGTTTTCAATCCTCAATTAGTGCGGAGCCTCAGCAAAGCCTTTCTCGAATTATTAGCACCACGGATTTCACTTAAACTAATTGTTTTAGCTTAAAAAATATTGTTTACTACCCTAAAAACAAACTCTCGGAGAGACAAAAAGAGACAGAAGAGAAGGAAACAGATAGTTTTTAGCGGATTTGTGAGAGCGGTTTGCGCGCGTAATGCGCACACCCCAAGTAAATACTGTGGTCAGTCAAAAATCTCTTTGAATTTCTTTCGACTTCAGGACATAGCACTTTTTCGAGTTGGTGAGCTTTTGCCTGAAGTTTCCTTATTTTTATTTGGTATCCTATATGATCATTGATAAATTCTATCACCACTTTGCCGGTTAAATCCTCAATCTATAAAAGACATTCTATATGCGCGCGCAGTTAAGACATTATAAGGAATCACAAGTATCAGTATAACAAAATCTGTGGCAGTCATCTTGGTTCCTATGGGGTACCCCTCTAACCATTTTCCCATCCAGATCAATTCGAAAACCTTGAATACAAATTTCATCCTTTTTGAGTTTCATGACTTTTTTCTTTCCATCATTCAAATCGAGGACGCCCCTTTCAAGTTCTTGAATTAACATTTTTTATTCATTTAAACCAATGCAAAGCTAAAGTTTAAAAATATTTTATATTATAAATAAATATTTCAAATGAAGATTTGAG
>SOJY01000057.1 GCA_004376385.1 Candidatus Bathyarchaeum sp. | reverse complement strand
CACGCCCGTAGAAACAGAACATTTTTCCGCGATATATTATCTTGATTCAGAAAAAAAGGCAGAGAACTACCCAAAAACGGTGGTTCTGGGTGAGAACAGCACGTTCTCGTTATGGGTTGGTGTGGAAAACCAGAAGGGCACCACAATGGATTACTCAGTGTTAGTTAAGGTAGATGACGGAAGTTCTCCAGTGGATTACAGTCCAGCCAAACCCATAGAAAGCTTCGAAAGAACATTGTCAGATGGAGAAATTTGGGAGTTTCCGGTAACGATAAGCATAGATCAGCTTGGAAGCAATAGGGTAATCTTTGAACTGTGGTTCTTCAATGGAACAAAAAATGATCCTGATTACACAGGAAACTGGGTCAGCCTTTCAATCGAAGCAATCCAGACATAATGTGAAACAAGTTTCTATGCTTTAGAAGATTTGTCAAGACGATAGACCCTTCTGATTTCTGGTCGTCTTTCCTGTTTAGGGCTGATGGTTTTGTGGAAAGATTAACTAATGAGTGCACACTTAGATTCCAGTCATTAACTGGGGAATTGTCTTGAAAGCACTCAATGAACAAGAAGTTGTTGTTACTGGCGGCGCTGGCTTCATAGGCTCTAATCTCTGTAGAACACTGCTAGAGCATGGCGCCAAAGTAACTGCATTCGACAATTTATATTCAGGAAAAATTGATTTCATAAAAGACCTCATGGATAAGGGTCTCAATTTTGTGCAGGAAGACATCAGAGACCCAACGGCACTAGAAAAAGCAACAAAAAACTGTGAAGTCATTTTTCATCTGGCAGCCCAAACAAGCGTTCCATTCTCCATGGAAAACCCCAAAGAAGACTGCGAAATTAACGTTGTTGGAACATTGAATGTCCTCGAAGCCGCAAGAAAAGCTGGAGCTAGAATGGTCTTCGCGTCCTCATGTGCGGTTTATGGCAATCCAGAGAAGAGACCTACACCTGAAACGTATCCGACACACCCGATCGCATTCTATGGGTTGACAAAGTTGCTTGGCGAGAACTACTGTCGGTTCTACCAAGAGACTTACGGTCTGGAGGTTGTTATGCTCCGCATATTCAATGTTTATGGTCCAAACTGCCACGGAGCCATATACGATTTCCTCAACAAATTGCGGAAGACACCCGACAAATTGGAGGTTTTGGGGACAGGAAAACAGTCCAGAGACTTCGTTTACGTGTCGGATATGGTGGACGCCCTAATTAAGGCTGCAACTTCTCCTGCAGCTGCAGGACAGGCCTTTAACGTTGGCACAGGAACCACAACATCCGTGGCAGAGTTAGCAAAAATGATTGTCGAGATTCTGGGATTGGAGAATGTTGAGATTTATTTCAAGGGCGGTCAAGCGTGGGCGGGAGACATGGACATAACCCTGGCAGACAACAGCAAAGCCGTGAACAAATTACAGTGGAGACCCCAAGTGAGTTTGAAGGAAGGACTGAAAAAATTAATAAGCACAAGAAGATATTAGTCTCGATTTAAATGGCTTCGTTGAAGAATAGGCTGAAAGCCGTTATTATGCTTCTTCGACCGCCCTATTGGCTCATGACTGGCGGTCTCTCAGTTTTAACGATAATTGCTCTGCAAAGAGGCTTGCCAGAAACTGATCTATTAGCATTAGTTGTCTTGTCAGCAATCTGTATTAGTTCTGGCGGTTTCGCTTTCAATGACTACATTGACCAAGAGTCAGATGCAATCGTCAAAAAGAACAGACCTATTCCTTCAAAAAGTTTAGCATCGTGGCATGCTCTTCTTGCATCCGTAATCCTGTTCACCATTGGACTAGTAGCAGCCCGAGAAATCAATTGGCTATGCTTTGGAATTGCCCTCATGGACACGGTTCTTCTTGTGGCGTATTCCAAAGTTATAAAGAAGCGTGCTGGTTTTTTAGGAAGCTTTCTTATGGGTTTTCTTATAGGAACATCGTTTGTTTATGGTGAAGCTGCCTTGTCTGGAGTAATTACAGTTACTTCTTTCTCTTTGTCGTTTATGAGCATGGGCAGTATTGGCGGAAACATATTGCGGGATGTATTGAGTTTAGAGGGAGACCTGAAGGCTGGATACGCCACTTTGGCAGCTAAGTGTGGTCCAAACTTCGCCACTAAGGTTGGAGCAGCTTTCTTCTTACTTAATGTAATAGGTTCCCCAATACCGTATTTGGTGAATGCAGTAGGTTACGCATACCTGATTCCGATAATCATCTGGGACATAATTCTCGTTATTTCTGCAGTCGCTCTTCTAAGAAACCCAGATGTTAACGTGGTAAAGAAACACGAAAGATTAGTAACTAGGACAATGATATTGATACCTATTGCATTAATTGCTGGGGCTTTGACTTGAAGGAACATAAGATTCTTCGGGAAACTTTCAGCGTTTGCCCAGTTTGTCTAAAAAAGATAAAGGCACAAATCGCGGAAAAAGACGGAAAAATTGTAATTCTAAAAGAGTGCAGCGAGCATGGAAGCTTTAATGATACATACTGGGCTAGAGCGGACATTTATCACAAGGCTGAAGAGTTCAAAAAGCCCTCTTCTAAACCGTTTCAGGACAACTGCCCCTACGGCTGCGGAGTAAACGACTGCGCGAACCACATATCCACAACAGTCATGGCGGTCATCGACGTAACTAACGAGTGCGATCTAAGGTGCCCAATATGCTTCGCAAACGCATCAAAGTCACCTGATCTTTACAAACCAACACTAGAAATAATTCACAACATGCTAAAGTTTCTGAAGAAACAGGATCAGCCTCCCCTAGCAGTAATGTTTGCTGGCGGAGAACCCACAGTCCGCGAGGACATAGTTGAAATCGTGAAAATGGCGCATGACATGAAATTCATGATTATTCTGGCAACTAACGGCATCAGAATGTCACAAGACCCAGAATTGGTCAGGAAACTGAAGAAAGCAGGATTGAACATAGTGTATCTGCAGTTTGACGGGCTCACGGATTCGCCTTACGAGAAACTGAGAGGAGCAAAACTGCTTGCAAATAAGTTGCGGCTTGTTGAACTCTGCAGGGAACATGATATTGAAATTATTTTGGTTCCAACCCTGCAGGGTGGAATAAACGACAACGAAGTAGGTGACATGATCAGATTCGCCGCAGAAAACGTGGACATCATAAGAGGAATAGTTTTTCAACCTATGTCTTTTACCGGAAGAACAGCAGAGTATGTCTCTAGGAAAAACCGGATTGACAATTCATTGCTTGCCCAGAGAATCGAGGAACAGACCAAAGGGATGATCAGAGAAGAGGACCTGTTTCCGGTTTCAGTTATGGTTCCTCCCCTGAAAGTCATGAACAGTTTCTTAGCCAAAACATGGCCCCCATTCACACCCACCCCCTACTGTGGACTCTGGAACTGGATATTAATTTCGAAACAAGGAAAACACCAGTTCACGCCCATCAACCGTTTCCTAAACTTCGAAGCCTTCATGTCTGACCTGAAAGCCCTGAACAAACTGATTGAGAAACGAAAAATCAGTAAAATCGGAATCTATCCAAGATTGCTATTTGCTGCCTTTCGTTCATTAGATTGGAGAAAAGTGCAGCGAGAAGCGGGTCTTCTGAATGCAGTGAAGACATTGATTAAAATACATACTAACCCATCATACGATTCGCTTGGGTACATCAGACGGAGGTTGTTGTTAATCGGCTGCATGGCATTCATGGATCCCTACACTTTCGATGTGGAACGGGCACACCATTGCGTCATTCACTACATAACGCCAGCTAACAGAATCGTACCCTTCTGCGTATACAACATGTTCTATCGAAAACAAACAGAACACCAATTTTGTATTCCACGAATCAGCGCCAAGCACAAATAATCCCCTAATTTCTGCACCCTACTTGTTTAGGGTAAGAACTTTCCATACCAAAAAAGAAAATGTTCAGCGATTTTTGCGTATAGTCTTTTCATTAAGATACTGTTTGTTAGGTAAGAAGTTTGTATTGATGCTCGATCAGGTGGTGATAATGTTCAGGGGGCATCAGGGAACGGAAGGCTCTATCAACGACTTCGCTCAGAGCAGGGTGAATATGCATCCCGTCAAGTATGGGTTTGGCGTTTTGCTCAAGGGTATACATTAAGGGTATGATTTCGTGGATTAGAATAGAAGCGTATGGTCCGATGATGTGGGCTCCAAGAATTTTCATGGTGTCCCGTTCCACAATAACTTTGACGAAATAGTCCTTCGCATCCATAGCTTCTCCTTTCGCCGTATCCTCGTATCTGTGAAATCCAATCATCAGCTTGTCCGCGCCGTATTTCTCTATCGCCTCTTTTTCTCCTAGACCGACTGCCGCAATCTCGGGATACGTGAATACGGCATGGGGCACCGCATGGTAACCAGCCTTCACGTTCCTCTTCAACACAGCGTTATAGTAAACAATAGCTGCTTCGTAGTTGGCTACATGCTTGAAGAGATATTTGCCGTTGGCGTCTCCAAGAGCCCAAACGTTAGGTTGAGAAGTCTCCAAATAGTCGTTAACGATAATCCATCCCTTTTGATCAGTTTTTATTCCTCCTTTTTTGGGATTGAGTACGTCTGTAAGGGGACCTCTTCCGGTGGCGATCAATATCTCGTCTGCTGTTACTTCCAGCTTTTCTCCGGTCTCTCGGTTGACGGCAACGAGTCGTTTCTTGCCCTCTGAGGTCACTTTTGCCTCCCGAGCTTCATGGTTGGTATAAATCTTCACATGCTTTTCAAGTTCTCTCTGGGCTAGGGCTGAAACTTCTGGTTCTTCAGAGGGGATAAACTGGGGATTTCTGCCGATGACTGTGACCTGCGCGCCCATGGATGAAAGGAAGTGACTGTATTCTGCGGCTATGTATCCGCCTCCCACGATCATAACGCTCTCGGGCAGTTCACTTATCTTAAGGATTGTGTCGCTTGTAAGGTAACCCATTTTCTCTAGTCCCTTTATGGGCGGTATGGTGGGTTTTGATCCGGTACACAAAAATATCATTTTAGCTGTGATTGTTTCGTCCCCAACCTTCAAGGTGTAGGGGCTAACAAATTCTGCTACTTCAGGGTAGTAATCCACGTTTTTTGATTGAGAAAGCCCTTGGCGGATCCGGTTTATGTCCGCATAGATGATGTTTCTCATTCTGTCCATGACCTTCTTGAAATCGATCTTTTTTACTTCAGAGTCGATCCCAAACGTTCTTGCCTTTTCAACTGTTCTCACCAACTCGGCGGGGTAAAGAAGAAGCTTGGAGGGGATACAGCCCCGAGTTAAACAGATACCTCCCGGTTCATCCTTGTCTATGACAGCGACCCTGATCTTTGGGTTCCCGTGGATCATTGTCTCCACAACGCTCATTGCAGAACCCGTGCCTATGGATATTAAATCGTATTGCTGCATAACAAAACCTCTAGAATACACTAGTTTAACATGGAATAGGCTTAAATTAATTCCTTAAAGGACACAAAATGCGCTTGGAAATTGCGTGTCTAGTGTCCTTTGTTCTCTTCTTTTATGTGGTGTGCCACGTGAATGCCTAACACAGTTGCAGAGCCTGCGGCGACACCAAGCAACAATTGAATGAGTGTTTCATTTTGGTAAAACAGGGCAAAAACTGCAAATGCATCAAAGACCAGCGCTATAACCAAGTATTGGTAACACCAGCCTTTCATACTGGTTCCTCCAGTAGGGTCGTTGATGCCAACAACTAACATCAAAACAAAGAGAACCACAAAACCGATCACAAAATAAATCAACTATTTTCACCAGTGTTTGTTTTACACAGTTGTTAGAGAAACGGTTTTGACGCGCAATTCTATATAAATATTTCTTTGAGCTAAACGAAATCTGAATAGACAATAATAAAATGGA
>SOJY01000096.1 GCA_004376385.1 Candidatus Bathyarchaeum sp. | reverse complement strand
CGGATCGCACAATCTCAACTTTCTGTACTACGCTCCATGGAGTAAACAGGCACATAACCAGAAAGTTATTGAGGGTACGCCACTCACCAACATACTTGTATAAGCGCACTTTTTTGGGTCCAAAATCCTCAACGGGCACAGCCTCCAAGACTCCTAGGCTGTTGTAGCTTTTGGGAAGCTGAGGATACAAGAAAGTGTCATGAATGTTGTGAACATGGTCTGCGCCTGTCGGAGATACTGCGTATCCTAGAGCTTCACCTCTTTTCAGTCGGGGGTCATGCATTGGAACTTCCTGTCCCTTAACGTGAACCGCAAACTCCTCTGCGCCATTTCCGATGTGCTCAGCAACACGTTTTGTGCCCTCAGCCAACAAAGCGCCTAAGCCACGTTTTTCGCCAATCAACTCAACCAGTTTAACCATAGATTCGGCGTTTCCGAAACTCAAGTCCATGCCGCCTGTATCCGCTTTTGTTAGTAAGCCATGCTCGAAGCATTCCATTGCGAAACTTATCGTAACTCCTGTGCTTATCGTATCTATAGAGTATCTTTGGCACAGTTCATTGGCTTTGCAGACTGCTTTGAGGTCAGATACTCCACAGTTTGACCCCAAAGAAGCTAAGGTCTCATATTCAGGTCCGCCATATTCTGGGTCCACATTCCAACGTTCGTTTACTTTGACCTCTTTTTTGCAGGCAACAGCACAGGCAAAACAGGTTCCCATACCAACTCTCACATGCTCCTTAACTGCCTCAGCCGAAATAGAATCCACTTCTGGAAAGTCGCCGTCCCTGAAGTTGCGAACAGGAAGATTCCCAGTCTCCTCCATAACATCCATTTCAGCCCCTGTTCCGTAAGTATGCAAAACACGGGCAACATTATCCACGTTCTGTGCCATCCACTTGGCAAGTTTTCCGAGCCTCTTTGGCTTACTAACTGGGACACTCCTGCTTCCTTTAACTGCCACGGCTTTCAGGTTTTTTGAACCCATAACTGCGCCCATGCCACATCGACCAGCAACATGATTCAGGTCATTAACAACACAAGCGTATCGAACCAGTTTCTCTCCTCCGGGACCAATCTGAGCCACTTTCACAGTTTTGTTGCTCAAATCTTTTCGAATCGTTTCCTGAGATTTCTTAATCTCAAGTCCCCACAAACTGGAAGCATCTCTAAGCTCCACTTTTTTGTCATGAATCCATAAATAGACGGGACTTGATGCTTTGCCTTCAACGATTATGGCATCGAAGCCTGCCCGTTTTAGTTCTGCTCCCCAAAAGCCTCCTGCTTCTGCTTCTCCATATGCGCCTGTGAGGGGCGATTTGGCGCCTACGCTGTTTCGTCCGCTACCGCTGACGGGTGCGCCAGTTACGGGACCACAAGCGAAAATTAGCTTGTTATCTGGACCAAGAGGATCTATTCTCGGCTCTAGTTCATTGAGAAGGTAATATGATATTAGTCCTCTGCCCCCGAAATAGCGGCGATAGAAAGTTTCTTCGAGGTTCTCAGAAGAGATTTTCTCGTTGCTTAGGTTCACCCGTAATACTTTACCTGTAAAACCGTTCTTCATTGTGTATCAGCCCTTGATACTCTCGACAAACCTATTAAATTCTTACATTATAGCCAAAAACCTGTTTTTGTTACTGCACCCGAGTTATCTTTCTAAGATATGTTTATATCGTCGCCTTGAAGTTGCTATGAGAACTACGGTGAATATTCGTGGAAACTTTAGTGTTAAGCATCCTAGCATTGGCGGTAAGCGTGCTGATACTCTGTTGGGGCTCTAAAAGAGTAGTGAGAGGAGCCACTGGATTATCTTCATGCTTAAACATAAGCAAAGTAGTTGTGGGAACAGTGTTTGTGGCTTCCGTGACAGCTTTACCTGAGCTTCTAAGTTCCCTGTTTTCTGTTTTTCTAGGTTCATCCCACTTAGCATTAGGTAACATAATTGGCTCTAACATCTACAATATTCCGCTTATCATAGGAGTCTGCGGCTTAGTAGGCGGACTCAAAATAAAAAATTCATCAATAAGCAAAGAATGCTTCTTCATGATTGGGTTAAGCATCTTGATGATAGCTGTACTGGCAGTTACACAAATGGTGACATGGTGGATAGGAGCAATTTTTGTTGCAGTTTACCCCGTTTTCATCTACTATTCTATCCGCAAGGGAAACTGCAGCGTTCATGAAGAATGCGAAGAACCTAAACG
Source organism: Candidatus Bathyarchaeum sp. (assembly GCA_004376385.1). GTDB lineage: Archaea > Thermoproteota > Bathyarchaeia > Bathyarchaeales > Bathyarchaeaceae > Bathyarchaeum. Next base: position 3,673 of record SOJY01000096.1, on the reverse strand, counting down.
CAGTTTAAAGAACGTGAGCACTGACATTCTATTGGGCGGTGGCGCTCTAGTAATCAGCACGTTTCTGCTAGTATTCAGCGCCATTTCCATCTCTGAAATTTTTGGTTTAAACCAGTTCTATGTGGGACTCACAGTTGTTGCCCTTGGGTGTGTTGTTCCAGAATTGGCTGTATCTGTTGCTGCAGCCCTTGCTGGCGAACAGGACATAGTGATTGGCAACGTGATAGGCGATAACATTCTAACACTTACTCTTGTGTTTGGGCTTGTTGGACTGACTTCTTCATTCAGCGTCTCATTATCTGAACTTTTGTTGACTGCCCCATTCATGGTGATTTCAACTTTGATGCTGTTTGCATTAAACAAGCTAAGTAACAACGTCTCAAGAACGTGGGGAGTAATGATGCTAGCCACAGCCGGTTTAGCGTTCATTTTCCAGACATCCTATACTATTGCATAGAGCAAAAGGACAAAAAATTGATTCATTGATTTTGCAGAACTTGGTTTCATCCAGTCAAGCCTCCTTTATCCTTGTGTTTTCCGAAAAAAGTTAAAGCAACATTTGGTAACGTGAAATACATACCGATGTTGGAGATGAGGGCTGTTTGCTTGAAGAGTGGATGACGCAGTTTGCGCTTCAGTTTAGTTATCTTGGTGTGTTTATCATAAGCTTCATTGGCTCTGTGTCTGTTGTCTTTCCTATACCCTATACGATTGTAATCTTTTTTCTAGGAAGTGTTTTAGATCCCTTTTTTGTCGCAGTCAGTGGCGGGTTAGGTGCTGCTCTCGGCGAATTCTCCGGATACGCACTCGGCTACTACGGAAGAGCAGCAGTGAGTGAGAAAAGACGTAGAAAGATGGATTATATGGTGAAAATCTTTGACCGGCATGGACCCATTGCAATCTTTCTCTTTGCCCTGACGCCACTGCCTGATGATCTGCTTTTCATTCCGTTGGGTGTGGTGCGTTACCCGTTTTTGAAAGCCTTCATACCAGCCCTTTTAGGTAAGACGCTGATGACTTTTATTCTGGCTTACAGCGGTCAACAGTCCATCACTATGATTGAAAGTCTGTTTGGCGGGTCCGGATTACTAGGAGCAGTGATCACGTCCGCTCTCCTGATTGTTATAATTGTGGCAATGATTAGGATTGATTGGGAGAAACTTTTTGAGAAGCATGTTGGCGGCAAAAAAGTTGACTAACTACCAAACATTCTATGATAATGGAAACCCAGCGAAATTCCTATTGACACGTAAAAAAAGACCAAGGCATATCTCCATATGCATTCAACTGGGTCTGTAATTGATTGCATTCAAGAGACCGTTGTGTTGATGGTTCTGGTGAGACAAGGAGAAAACGAACACAGAGTAACATATCACCTAAAGTTTAACTTTTAATGTATAATGGGAACTTACCTTAATGTCAAAATAGCGTCCCCATGAGCCAAAAGAACCATAAAAAGCTTAAATATTCGCTGAGCTTTCAGCATTCTTCTTGGTTGGTGGTAGTCACGGTTAACGAAGCAAAAGGACGCCTATTCAAGAGAAAAGACGACAAATATCTAATCTATGTACCTGTAGACTTGGCTGAAGACAGCATGTTCCCATTCCAAACAAACTCTGCAGTTCCAGTGAAAATCAGCTTCACGGTGGGAGACAACAAACTCAAGATACAGAAGTGGAAGGAAGAAGCCGAGCGATCTACAGGTAAGCAATAAACAAATCATTTTCTCTTTTTTGAACGCCATGTGACCCAAATCTTCTTTACAAAACAACTTGTTGTAAGAATTTCTAACTACCGGTCAGATATTATAGCCTGATATAAATAGGGGCAACACGTTATAGTATATTTAAGTGGAATTTCAGCAAGATAATTGACGAAAGTCTTCAACATTTGTCATTTATCGTTCCACTCTACTGAAAGTATCGAACAAAACAAGAAGGTTTATGGCTTGTCTCTCTCCGGATTTCAATTCAAGATGCATTACAAAATTCTTAATAAACTTAGAAAAGCAGGAGCTGTTTCGGAAGACAGTGCTGTGACAATTGGAGAAGCAGATTTAGACTATCAAGAGCAAATGTGGTTAGATTATTTTGCCGGAGTATTTCTCGGAAAAATAAAGAAGACAGACGACCGTCGATATTACATCCGGTGATGAACGTACAAAACGGTTTCTAGTTTTTTAGGGTAATTTTTAGCCCCGACAAAAAACGAGGCGACAGAAAGTTATACGTATATAACGTAAACCGCAAATTTGAAGAGTTAGTTAGAATGGAGTTCGCATATTTTCATACGGTAACTCTATTCCGGGAATGTTTGGTTCTTCAAATACATGGAGAGCATTGTTTATTTTTTTGACGTTTCGGAGTGCAGTTAGACCCAAGTCTGTAATGGAGTAGACTTTTCTTGTTTGTCTTTTTTTGTTAATTGATTGTTCCTTGATCAGATTACGTTCCATTAGAAAATCTAGGCACGCTTTTAAAGCACTACAGTTCACGTTAGCCTTATACGTAATATGGGTTGGCTTTAATCTTCCATGGCAAGCCAGAGCCCGAAGAATCGCTATATGGATTTCCAATTTTGAGCGTCTCATAGGCTGAAAACCAATTTCTACTATACGCAAGAATAGTTTATATCCTTTGAGAAGTTAAAATAAGAATCAACATATGATTTTACTAATTAGCATTAAGCAATAATACAGTTTCTATTGAGCAAAGATAAGTAGTATTCATATTAATCCATGGCTCCTAGAGCTTTCAAGTATATGGGCGTCAGAGGATAATTTATAGGCACTTTAACCGTTAGTACCTTATCATTTAACATAATAAACCTTGATTTTGGGAACGAAAGGAAAACAATGAAGAACACAGTACCCAGAGAAGTAGCATTAGAATTGTGTACAAAAATTCGTGAAGAGAATATGGGAAAGCTTTTTGGAATCGGTAAAACCCAGTGCTCTTTCTGTTACAAGTTAGCCAAAGATGACAGCTCTAAGCTTTGTATCTTCGTAAATGAAGCTAACAGAGGATGCAGTCAAATCAACAAGCGCTACCAAAAACTTTACGAGAACTAAAAGCTACGACACCAAAACCGGCGCCTTATCCAGAAAACCTTAATTCACCGTTATTCATCAAAATAGCAAAGAAAAACAGAAGCCGGGGTAGCCTAGCCTGGTTATGGCGCCAGACTCATGATCTGGAGAGCAATCTCCTAAAAAATTAGGTGCCCAGAAGTCGCGGGCTCGACTCCCGCCCCCGGCACCAAGCTTTTTCAAAGTGTCATCAATTTTGAAAGTTTGCACAGGTTTAGGAGTTTGCTTTTTGGGCGACTTCTTTTGCCCAGCTACGTATGGCGTTCAAGTCTCTTGTGTCGTAGACTCCGGGTTCTGTTTCTTTGACGCCAGCCTCCTCTAGTTTCGGCTTAAGTGACCCCATAAATTTTTTGGACCACCAAGGCATATTGTTAAAATCGTAGACGCCTCCAAACAAGCCCAAGGCGACAGGTTGCAGGTTGTATTTGGCTGCTTTTACTTCAAGATATTTTCTTTTAGCATCTTCAATTTCCTTAGTTTTCTCTTCTCCCTTAGTTAATGGCTTTGCGCTACCACAACAGACGAAAAGTGCAACTTTGTTTTTTGCCAATTCTTTCTGGAACTTTTTGAGGAACTTTTCGGGTT
>SOJY01000018.1 GCA_004376385.1 Candidatus Bathyarchaeum sp. | reverse complement strand
TTTTGTAGACTGTTACTGTGAATAGTGTTATCACCATGAAGAGAGGTAGAATGGTCCATGATGAAAACTCTGAAATAACGTTTACGAGCGGATAGTTGTCCTGATTGTTTTCGTCAATGATAGTGTTATTGGAAGAATGATCTAATTCGATGCCAGTCCCCTCTGGCTGGGTAATTAATGTGTTTTTTACGGTAACATTTGTCACATATCTAAGAACAATATTTTGATATAGCGTATGTCCATTTCCATCAAATATTATATCACTCCTTCTAACACTCAAACGAACACAATGTAGATCATCAGTAAGATTGTATACCTCTCCTTGTCGTTGAATCTTATCCGTTCCTTCAACGCTTCCATTAGCCCGTATGTAAATGGTTCCACTTGCATTTACTATCTGAATTTCTGGAAATTATGTCAGAAAAAACGGGGAAGTATTTCTGTTGTCTGTGAGAATTAATCTTACGCTACAATAATGCTTATAGGTATGATTTTAATCTAGCATGCTGACCATTAACAATCAGGAGAAACAATAAAGTGCCCAAATTTAGGCAAACGAACGACATCGTAAAGCTCATGAGCAACAAAGAAGACATCAGGAATATAGGCATAATTGCCCACATCGACCATGGAAAAACAACCATGTCCGACTCCCTGCTAGCCGAAGCAGGACTCCTGTCACCTAAAATCGCAGGAGCAGCAAGAGCCCTCGACTATCTAGAGGAAGAACAGAAGCGGGGAATCACAATCAAAACAGCCAACATTTCCCTTCTACACGAGCTCGATAACATATCACACGTTGTCAACCTCATAGACACGCCTGGACACGTAGACTTCACAGGCAAAGTAACACGTGCCCTAAGAGCAATCGACGGAGCCGTCGTAGTCGTAGACGCCGTCGAAGAAGTAATGGTTCAAACAGAAACAGTCACTCGTCAAGCCCTTAACGAACGAGTGAAACCTGTTCTGTTTATCAACAAAGTCGACCGTTTAATCAAAGAACTGAAACTAAATGCAGATCAGATGCAAACCAAGCTTCTTCGAATAATCAGGGACTTCAACAACCTGATTTCTTTATATGGAGAGAAAGACCACAAAAAACAATGGAAAGTCGACCCAACGAAGGGAACAGTAGCCTTCGGTTCTGCTTTGCACAAATGGGGCTTCACGCTTGACATAGCCCAGCAGAAAGGAATAAAATTCAGCGACGTCGTGGAAGCCTATCATACTGGACGTCATGAAGAACTTGCAGAAACTGTTCCTCTTTATGCTGCAATACTGGACATGTCCGTCAAGACTCTTCCAAATCCTGTAGTAGCCCAGAAGTATCGTGTTCCAAAAGTCTGGAAGGGAGAGTTGGACTCCGAGATTGGAAAAGCTATGATTAGCTGTGACGAGAATGGACCCACCGTCATCTGTTTGACATCAGCCCAGATGGATCCTCATGCGGGATTAGTTGCTACAGGACGTACATTTTCGGGTTGCATTAACGAAGGCGATCGAGTTTATTTGGTTGGCGCCAAGAAGGATTATCGTGTTCAGCAGGTCTCCATGTATATGGGCGCCTTCCGAGAGGTTGTTGGCAAGATAGGCGCCGGGAACATAGCTGCAGTGTTGGGATTGGATCTTGCTAGGGCAGGAGAAACCCTTGTCAGTATTGGCCATAAGGACGCTATGGTTCCCTTTGAAAACATACAATACGTTTCCGAACCTGTTATCACCATTGCCATAGAACCCAAATATCCTAGGGAATTGCCTCGTCTCATAGAATTGATGGACCGTTTAGCTATCGACGATCCAAACTTGGTAACCAACATCAACAAAGAAACTGGTGAGTATCTTCTCAGCGGAATGGGTGAACTCCACCTAGAGATAGCCGTCAAGTTCCTCAAACAATATGGTGGAGGATTAGAGCTTCTAACGTCTCAGCCACTAGTCGTCTACAGAGAAACCGCATCTACACAAGGCGTAGTAGCGATGGCGAAGAGCCCCAACAAACACAGCAGATTCTGGATTCAAGTGGAACCTCTTGACCAAACTGTTATTGACCTAATGGAAAAGGGTGCACTGTTTGAAGCGATGGGTAAAAAGCGAATTACCACCACTTTACGTGAGGAAGCAGGATGGTCTGCTAAAGAAGCTAAAAACGTGTGGGCTTTAGAAGAACACAAAAACATTCTGGTGGACATGACTAAAGGTATCCAATACCTCAGAGAAGTGAAAGAAACAGTTAATTCAGGTTTCAGGTGGGCAGCTAAAAACGGTCCCCTTTCCGATGAGCCAATACGAGGAGTTAAAGTGAAGCTTTTGGATGCAAAATTGCACGAAGACCCCGTACACCGTGGACCCGCACAGATTATGCCAGCAATGAAACGAGCCTTTTGGGGATCTTTCCTTACAGCCAAACCGGTTCTCTCTGAACCCATCTATAAAATCGGTGTTTCGGTTCCTCAACAATTCGTTGGCGAAGTAACGGGACTAATAACCCGTAAGAGAGGAAGAGTAACTTCTTCAGAACAGAAGGGACCAGTAACCAACGTCACTGGATTCCTTCCGGTTTCCGAGACTTTTGGTCTCTCCGCTGACATGAGGTCTGTAACTTCTGGTCACGCCTTCTGGCAGACACAATTCGATCATTGGGAAAAAGTTCCTGAAAGCATATCAATGGAAGTCATAGCCGGAATACGGAAGAGAAGAGGACTGCCTGAAGAAATACCTAAAGCCAACAAGTTCATCGACACCGCTTAAACACGACGACAAAACCAAAACAGGCATTTAGCAAAAAAACCTGCTAGATGCCTACTTTAAATTCTTTCTTTATTTTATTTTTATATTTTCTATCTGAAAGTTGGATATCACAGAACAGCTCAACTAAAATGACCTGTGCTCTTTTCCAGATAGGGCATAGAAAACAGGGTTTTCTTAGTAATACACTAAATTATGTTATACATAAAAATGGGAAAAAGGTGGTGGAACTAGACCGGCTATCTTGTTAGCTGGTCATTGCTCTTTTGAACACTGGAACCGCTATTGCTATCATAACTGTTCCAAAGCCGATGAGTATCGCGAGTTCAGTTGTTATCATGGATATATCTGCGCCAAGAACCATGACTTTTCTTAGAGCGCCGGTAACGTAGGTCAGTGGAAGAACATTTGAGAGGGTCTGCATGAACCATGGCATCTGCTCTATCGGGAAGAACACTCCGCTGAGGAACATCATTGGGAACATTATGGTAGTCATTAACATCGTGGCTGTCTCTTGGTCTTTCGTAAACGACGTTAGCACAATGCCCAAACCAACAAAGCTAAACACACATAACAGCAGCAACGCGAACACCAACAGAATGCTTCCATGAATAGTAACTCCAAAAAATGATACAGCAATTACAATGATAATTAACCCTTGGAGTAATCCTCTGCCAATCTGGGCAAGAGTTTTACCAAGTATTACTGAGAGCCTACTGATGGGAGCCACCATCATTCCGTCAAGCGTGCCGCTTTCTCTCTCTTCAGAAATTGCTACAGGGAGACCGGTCATGACGCTCATCATCACTGTCATTGCTATTATTCCAGGTGCCACGAAATCGAAATAGCTGAAGTCGCCTTCAATAGCTCCTTCTGTTTGAACGTTATATGGCTGTACGACCGCCAACGAATTGCTTGGGTCAACACCTAAGCTTTGAACGTTTTGTTGAGCTAAACCAGTTCCCAGTTGGTCAAACACTTCTTGCAGGACGGCTTGTAGCATCGATGACATTTGGAGATTAGACTGATCCGTTACAAGCGTGATTGTTCCCTGTTGGCCATTCATTATGCTTGAAGTGAAGTCGCTAGATATTATTATGCCCGCGTCGACATCTCCCCTTTGAATCATCTCTCTTACTTCATCAAAACTAGAAGCAGTGGTGAGAGTCATCAGATCTGTGCTGTTGTTTGCATTCTCCAAAATTGCGATTAAAGTTGAGCTGGCATTTGTGTAACCGCCATAGCCAACATCCTCATTTACTAAAGCAACGGTCACATTGCTTAGGGAGTTATCAGATGGGTATATGTAACCAACCATAACCATCATGAATATCGGCATTAATATCAGTAAAACTAGTCCCATTCGGTTCCTAAACACTTCCAGCAAGTCTTTCCATGCAATCCGGAAGCTATGTGAAATCATGTTTTTTGCACCCATTCGACTCACCTTACCCTCCGTCTTTGCCTAAAACCTCTATGCCCCGGTCCATGTTTTACGGGTATTTTGGTGTCTGCCTTATCTCTAACTTCCCGACCAGTTATGTGCAAAAAAACGTCTTCAAGTGTAGGTTGAAGCTTCTCAATCGAATTTATTTTAGCATTCTCTGCTCTTACAGCATCAATTATGGCGTCAAATGCTTTGTCGCCCGTTGCGTGAATCTTGATGTGAGAAGCGTTCTCCTGAGCGACTGACTTGACACAGTCCAAAGACTCCATCTTCGTGACCATTTTTTTGGTGAGGTTCGGAATCTCCAGCTTCAGCACAGTCGCGTCATCTCCTGAAACAAGCTTTTTCAGATTTGTTGACGTGTCAAGCGCAGTGATTTGTCCATTGTCTATGATGCCTATGCGGTCACAGAGACGGTCAGCCTCATTCATCATGTGCGTTGTAAGTATGATTGTTGTTTTGTTTTCTTTATTGATTTTCTTAATAAACTCTCTAACTTCGACAGTCGATTGAGGGTCTAACCCTAATGTGGGCTCGTCGAGAAACAATACTTTGGGCATGTTGAGTAAAGCTCTGACTACATTCATTCTTTGCCTCATTCCAGTCGAAAACGTGCCCACTTTGGAGTCCTTCCACTTGGTAAGTTGAACCAGCTCTAGCAACTCACCAATCCTTTCATTGAGAGTATTTTTTGGTATGTTGTAGAGTTTTCCAAAAAACCGCAGATTCTCCTTCGCTGTCAACCGGTCATACATTATCATCTTTTCCGAAACTAGACCGATCAGTTGCCTAACTTTGTTGTCCTGCTTTACTATATCGTATCCGCCGATTGTGGCTGTGCCCTCCGTGGGTCTAGTTAATGTGGATAACATTCGTATAATCGTGGTTTTACCTGCACCATTTGGACCAAGTAAACCGAATACTTCACTTTTTTTAACATCAAACGAAATGTGATCCACGGCTGTGAAGTCATTAAATTTCTTCGTGAGGTTTTTCAATTCAATCATAACATCGTTTTCCAATATGTCCTCACCATCACAACAATATATTTCAATGCAATATATCGCACCAAAATATAAATATTACCGTTACGTCTATGGAGAATGGAAAAACATGCATCTCGAACACGAAGAAAAGACGGTTGCAAAATGGCTTAAAGAAGCTCAAAAAGGTTACATGCGTATCGCCTTCTTAATTCTTTTGAGCAAAAAAGCTTGTCACGGATACGAAATGATGAAAGAAGTCAGAGACCGAACCGAGGGCTTCTGGAGACCAACCGCCGGAGGCGCATATCCACTACTTCAGAGCCTAGAAAATGCAGGATACATAAAGGGTGAATGGGGTCCTCAGAAAAGAAAACGTAAAATTTACAAAATAACTGAAGCCGGAAAGCTCATTCTTGACCGAGCCCTCTTGAAGCATAGTCAGATTGCTGAAAGCATGAACACCTTGTTCAAAGAGTACGCAAGAACTGTGCTAGATTTGGACCCTAAGGCAGTGACAATGCCGCGAATGCCGAATCCCTTTTCGGTTTTCCTTGAAGAAGAATCTAAGAGTAGTCTAGAAGCTCTTGAATTGAAACGTAACCGCATCCAGCACATGATTAAGATGTTGCAAAACGAGCTGCAGACATCAGATAACAGGTTGGCTACTTTGAAAAAGCAAAAACAGAAACAGGAATATACTTCTGATTCAGTGGGAGAACCGGAAAAGAAGGA
>SOJY01000229.1 GCA_004376385.1 Candidatus Bathyarchaeum sp. | reverse complement strand
AATACGTCTCCTAACCGCTGAATTACGCAATGAATTGAAGAAGCCTCAGGGACTGTTGATTAAGGGTCCCTCCAAAAAAACAATGAAGAGGCTGAAAGAGCTTATCGATAAGGAAAAGCCCTCAACAATCATTTCTGTGGGCGACATAGTGTCCCTCCACATGATTAAACATGGCATCGCTTTGAACGTTATAATAGTTGACAACAAAACAATGCGAAAACCCATCCAACCCATAACTGTGGATGCTGACCAAACATTATATGCGAAGAATCCTCCGGGAGCTATAACTGACGAGGCTTGGGCTGCCATAAAATCGGCTATTGCCCAGAAGGGACGAACAAAGGTGATTGTTGACGGCGAGGAAGATTTGCTTACCGTTGTAACGGTGTTGTCTGCGCCCGATGATGCTCTTGTGATTTATGGGCAACCTCACAAAGGAATCGTGGTGGTCAAGGTTACAAAAGAAACGAGAGAAAAGATGCATCGTATCGTGGATGCAATGGAAGAATCTTCGAAAAGCTAAATTAAGGGGGATGTGTCAAATCAACAGCAACCTGCGGAAGTGTGTCAATGAAGATTAATATCATCTCAAAAAAGCAGAATCCTCTACTAAAAAGAAAGGAAGTAACATTTAGTATCGACCATGCCCAGACTGGGGGTACCCCAACTCGTGTTGAGGTTAGTAAACAGCTTGTGGCGTTGTTGAAGGCAAAACGTGAATTGGTTTACGTTAAAAACGTGCAAACAAAAACGGGCACAATGATTGCCGTTGGCGAAGCTAACGTTTACGACTCCCTCGAGCAAGCTAAGCTTATGGAACCCAAACATATAATCGCTAGAAATGCGCTCCCAGAAAAGCCTGAGGAGTCACAAGCCCCAGAAGAATCAACAGCGGAAAAGGAGGAAGCGTAGATGTCTAAAACAGAAGCTGGAGAGAAAAAGGCCAAAAAGAAACAAAATGGAATCGGTTCATACTACAAAGTTGAAGAAACGGGACTCAAACGATTGCGTCCCAGTTGTGAACGGTGCGGAGCCGGATACTTCATGGCTGATCATGGTGACCGTTTCACGTGTGGTTATTGCGGTTTAACACGATACAAACAACAATCCTAAACTAGCCAAGTTTTAATAGTAAAATTGGAAAACAGATGGGTTGAGCGATCAGGAAAATGGTTAATGTAAGAGTTTTTGTGAAAAATATTTCCGCCGAGAATTTTTGGGCTATCGGAAAACCCATTCCTCCGGTTCAGATAGCCACGAATCTTAATGTGGTTGGAATCAACAAGAAAGATGAAGAACTGCTGGAGGTTCCTTTTGTTTTTACCATTAATTACACTCCTGCTGTGGCTCAAATCAGCTTGAAGGGAACGAGTCACGTGAAAGGATCAAAAGATGAAGTTCAGCAGATTCTTAAGGATCATAATGAAAAGAAGCCTCCTCCGCCGATTGTCATGCAATCTATATCTAATGTTGTTTTCTTAGAGTCAGTGATTGTATGTCGAAGCCTTGGCATTCCGCCGCCAATACCTTTGCCAAAGATTTCTCCGGTTCCAAAAAAGAAACGGTCTGAACCAACGTACAGAGCTTAAGCTAGCAACTTTACTTTTATCTCTCTTAGGTTTTCCAGAAAAAGGCTGTTTTC
>SOJY01000150.1 GCA_004376385.1 Candidatus Bathyarchaeum sp. | reverse complement strand
TCGAGATCTATCTCAAAAAAGGATTTCACATAAAAGACGAAACAAACCCAGAATTTACTCTTGTAAGGTTAGAACTTTAGTATTGCATGCATTGGTGCTTGTAGAAGGCTTTCACAAAAAGATGTTATCCGAGTGGTTTTTAGACTTTCTTTACACCGTCTTGGTCGTTATAAGTAAGGCAATATGGACAAAATGTGCGAATACTAAGAAATTTCTTTCCGCAGTTCATGCACGCTTTATGTTTTTCGTCAATTTGTTTTTCAGGTGGGGCAGGGGGTTCTATTTTTACTTTTATTTCCTTCAATTTAAGAAAAAGGAAAATCGAGATTATCAAGACAGACATTAGGAGAATTCCAAACATGATCAGCAGAATTGAGATCCCTACGTTACTTGGGGCTCCTTGAATGCATATATGTATTTCAGGATGCTCAAGGAAACCTTCAAACCACTCACCACGCAAGCTTTCACCGCTGTGTGGCAGAAACCACATAACGCCGTCTGAATCTAGCTCCTGAAGAAACTCCGCCATTTCATCTACTTGTGTACTGTTAGGAAATAGCCATCGAACTGGTGTTCCACCGAATACTTGTATTCCAGGAACAAACTTGCATTTGCCTTTAGACCAAGAGCGCATGTAAGTGAACTCGAAGGTGTATTGAATCCAGTCTCCGTTTGGCCAGAACGGGTAAAAACATGGGCTTGAATAATCCACCAACCCTTCCTCTATAACTGTTTTATAGCTTGGATGGAAACCGTGAACCAGCAGGGTTTCCACGTTCTGATTTTTTAGATATTGCAGGACAGTACGTAATGTGTTCAAGTCTGTGGTTCCATCGTCAACACATAAGACATAATCTCGGTCTGCAAAAGCGTTTACCAATGTTTTGTCGATGTATGAGCAGCCACCAACAAACAGAAACTTTTTGAAACCAAAGTGGTTGTCAGCGTACAAATCCACTTGATTGCATAGTACACTAAGGTTTTCATATATCACGGTTTGTTGGCCTTCTGCGTCTAGCATAAACGGTTGGATCATAACGCCGTTAAAATGGAATTGCTCTAAAACAGCAATGAAATTGTCTATGCCATATTTGTAGAGTAAGCCACATTCAAACCAAGTTAGGTTTAAAGTAACTGTTGCCTGTTGGCTGTAATGGTAGATATGCATGAATGCAATTGGAGAAGCATAAGCGAGTGGCATACCCACAAATAGTAGAAATATCAAAAGCACTGAAAGTCCAGAAGTTTTCACGCTTTCTCCCATTAATTCTAGGAATCCATGCTTCTTTAGGATTGCGTTTTAAGTTATGAGCCGAAAAGACTTCAACTTATTGTAGGTATCATGGTATTTGCATTCTCCAGTGAGGCGATTCCCAAAAGGAAACATGGAATTTAAGGCTGTTAGCGTAGAGAAAGTATTTGCATGCATTTCTACTGTTCTCTTGCTAATGCGAACAGATACTCTTGTGCATACCCCGCGTATCGCCCAAAATATCTCTGTCCAAATAAGCTAATCTCTCTATATTCATGAGGTGTAAGCGATCTTCGGTTCCGAATTTTTTCGATGAACAAAGGTTCAAAATGGCTAGAATAATATTTTAGGATTATGCGCCTCATCCAAACGTCCACGGGAAACGCCTCGAGTTTGTCTAAAG